>NZ_JAYRUC010000031.1:0-47071 GCF_041919235.1 Pandoraea sp. | reverse complement strand
TGGGGCCGCGCAGCCAAGGACTGGAAGACAGCAATGAACCAATTCGCTATCCTTTACGCGGATCGATTCGTTCGACCGTCCGTGTAATTCTCAACCCGCCTTGAACACGGAAATTCTGACACCCCCCGATCTCTACAAAGTGACTTGTGTGTGATGGCGGGGTTGAAGCAAACACCAAGATTCGACGACGTAGAATGTCACTTCCGTAAGCCTGCTTTCTGAGTAACGGCGAATTGTGGCTCTTGAAAATTGCAAGTGTCTGCCTGGTTCCAGTGGACTGAAGACGGCAGTAGGCCAAATAGTGTCATTCGATAATCTCGTGTGTCGGACATTGGAGCGACGGCGTCGCTCGGTTGCCGGTCACTCACCGACCGATGATGCAAATCACATTATCGGCCTGCGCAAGTCTTCTACTGATCATCTTCAATGAAGAGGTTGCCCAAGTCAGTAGACCAGCCACTACCCAGTTCGACTTCAGCCAATTTCATGACAAATTCGTTGATTGCCAATGTCCTAGCGGCCTCGCTTTCTCCGGCTTGTTCTATTCCGGCACGCAGATCGTTCGCCAGTTCCTCCGCGTAGCTCGCATGCGCCTCTTCCTGCCACGTCTGCATGGCGTATCCAAACGCCTGCTGGATCCCCCCTTGAACCTGAGCCTGCTCGGAGGCCAAAGATCCGTCGTACCTCGGTGCGTACCTCTCAGGCGCGCGAGCATTGACGATGAATCTCGCGGGTCTTGGCGCGCGTGGATTTATCGCGAGCCCGCGCACGGTTAGATGCGTTCTGGTACCGAGGACACCCGAAAAGCGAAAGCCGCCGAACAGCGTAACGTAGGCCACACTATTTTCGCCGACATCGGCAATGACGACGGAATGTTCGAATCCAGATGGCCGCGCTTGAGGCGTCTTTGAATGCGGCTCCAAACTGACGACCGCAGGCCACTCATTTGTGAAATCCCAGCCAGCAAAGTTCGCGATGTTAGGAGTTCCATGTCGTACCGCTCGCCGCAACTCAGGAGATACGAACCGCCTCGCTTGCTCGTTGCCATATAGCACCACGAAGCTAACAATTGCGGTCTTGGCGATGGATCTCCAAATTTTGGGACCATCGAAAGAAAGTGATCTGTGTACTTGCCCCACCTTCTTCTGTACGTGCGTCGCGCTACCAACTTTTGCTGAGATACCGCGCTTCGCTAAGATGTCGAGCATCCGCTTTGCGTCAGCCTCGTCGCGTGCGGCCAGGGTATGCTCAGAGCCGACCGGGAGTTGGTTCGGCAGGCGACCGGCACGAACGACTGGTACGAAGCCGGGAGCAAGGTCAAATTCGATCCCCTCAGGCGTTGTTCCCGCTTTGATCAGGGTAGGGGGTGGCCCATTTCGACCAGACCAGATCTTTAGGCCGTTGCGTAACTCATCAAATCCCTTCGCCAAGGCATCGTCCACTTTTCCTGTCTGAGCATTCGCAAAGGCGTTGTTACACGGCTCGCAAAGCGCTCGGTAGGTGGCGATCTTACCGCCTAGTGCCGAAAGAAACACATGTTCTTCGCTGCCAGGTAGTAAATCGCTGTCGCAGAAAACGCATTTTTCCATCCCATACCCCGTCTATTTTCTCGTTGGCACCCTCGGCGCGACAGAATAGCACCCTAGCGCCCCATTCTCGACTTCTACCAGAGAGGTTCTACAGCGAACGCCAATGGCTACTTCAAGCCGCATCATAGAGTCGCCGACGTCGGTGTCTGTCCGATGAGAACGTGTCAACGCCGACTGAATTCTGACCCGCCGGGGATGCGGACAAAATCTTGGACTACTTTGGAGGTAGTCCATGTATTCATACCAAGAACGGGTTCGGGCGGTCGAGTTGTACCTGAAACTCGGAAATCGCAGCAAGGCGACTATTCGCCAGTTGGGTTACCCGACGAAGAATTCTCTCAAGGCGTGGTGTAACGAATTCGAGAAGAGTGGCGATCTGCAGAGGGGGTATGTTCGCGTAAAGTCGAAGTACTCAGAAGAACAGAAGAACGTAGCACTCGAGCATTACGTCAACCACGGACGCTGCTTCGCCTTCACCCTCAGGACATTGGGCTATCCCTGTCGCCCGATACTGTCGGAGTGGGTTCGCGAGCGCTATCCGGAAACCAAAAAACGCGTGGTTGGAAAGGCCGGCCCACCAGCTGCTTCATTGGTGTCCAAGCAGGCTGCGGTGTACGAACTGTGCACACGGGAAGGAAGTGCGCAGGCGGTGGCGCGAAAGCTGGACGTCGACAGAGTGACGCTGTACAACTGGAAAAATCAGTTACTCGGCCGACAGGCCTCTGCATCCATGAAACGCGACAAGGGCTCATCCGCTGAGACAGATCGAGACGAACTGGAGCGGCAGGTCGAAGCGCTCCAGCGCAACATTCGCAATCTGCAGCTTGAACAGGACCTGTTGAAGAAGGCGAATGAACTTCAAAAAAAGACCTGGGCGTCGACCTGCAACTCCTGAGCAATCGGGAGAAGACGACGCTGGTTGACGCCCTGAGAGAGGAATACGGTTTGGCGGAGCTGCTTGAACAGCTGGACTTGGCGCGCAGCTCCTACTTCTACCATCGCTCGCCCATGCGGGTTGCCGACAAATATGCCGAAGTTCGTCGTACCGTTGCGGAGATTTTCGAGGACAATCACCGATCCTACGACTATCGTCGGGTGCAGGCAGCGCTCAGCAGACAGCGGGTATTCCTATCGGAGAAAGTCGTGCGTCGCCTCATGAAACAAGGTGGCCTCTACGTAAACAGGCCCAAGCGGCGCCGATATCGTTCTTATGTCGGGGAAATTAGTCCTGCTCCAAATAACATCCTCAATCGCGATTTCCACGCTACCGCCCCCAACGAAAAGTGGCTGACGGATATCCCCGAGTTCCAGATCCCGGCGGGGAAGGTATATCCATCGCCCATGATCGACTGCTTCGATGGCATGGTAGTCAGCTGGACGATTGGTACAAGCCCCGACGCCGAGCTCGTGAATACCATGTTAGATGCGGCTATCGAGACCGTGACCCAGGACGATGAGAAGCCGATCGTGCATTCCGATCGAGGTGGCCACTACCGTTGGCCTGGCTGGCTATCGCGAATTGCAAAGGCCAATCTGATCCGATCCATGTCGCGTAAAGCCTGCTCACCAGACAATGCGACCTGTGAGGGATTCTTCGGAAGGCTGAAGACCGAGATGTTCTATCCAGGGGGCTGGCGTTCGACGACCATCGCGGAATTCGTAGAGGCACTGAACGCCTACATTCGCTGGTACAACGAAAAACGGATCAAGGGCTCCCTTGGCTATCTCAGCCCCATCGAGTACCGGGAAAGCCTCGGATGAACGACGTAAATCAGTCCAAGAAAATAACCGCATCCCCGGTGGGTCAGTTTTACATCGGCGCTAACAAGAACGAAGTGAGAGCGCGTCCGTTGTGCCCCAAAACCGGAAGCTCAGGTCGCTACGTCGAATGGCTAAAAGAGGTCGTGAGCCTTCGATCTGAACGGATTGCCGAATGTTTGCCGGCGCGACAGTGTCCGCCCGGCACTACAAGTCCGTTCGAAACTCTGGCCTCGACGTCACGGTTAACCCTCGCTCATTCAGTCTGGATCATTTCAGCGCGAGAATGACCGATTCGCAATGACCTTCAATCGTCTGCAGCGTAGAGTATGGGGGCGAGATGCGTCGGGCTGCGACCGCCCGACGCGGCGCACACTCAATCTCGATTCGCTTGAAAGGAGATTGTCATGGAATCCGAGAGCGGCGTCGGTGTCCACCGCGTGCCGTGGAACAAGGGCAAGTTCACCGGCCAGAAGCCGCCGTTAAAGCTCCGGGAAATTTGGGCGATCCGGACGAGACTTCAGATGGCGTCGAAAGTTCGTGAGCTCGCGATGTTCAATCTCGCAATTGATAGCAAGCTACGAGCGTGCGATCTGACGCGACTGCAGGTCCAGGATGTCCGTCACGGAAGCCGCGTGGCGTCCAGGGCGACAGTCGTGCAGCAGAAGACCCAGAGGCCGGTCCAATTCGAGATCACGGAACAAACTCGTGATAGCCCCGAGGCGTGGATCGAAGCGCGAGGACTGAAGTCTGCGGATTATCTGTTTCCAAGCCGGTTGCATGCGTCACCGCATCTGTCGACGCGGCAATCTGCGCGGATGGTACATCGCTGGGTTGCATCGATTGGCCTGGACGATACCGCATACGACACACAAACGATGCGTCGGACTAGAGCGTCACTGATCTACCGGCGAACGAAGAACCTTCGGGCGGTGCAGTTGCTGCTCGGACATACGAAGCTGGAAAGCAGGGTTCGCTATCTCGGCATTGAGGTCGACGATGCCCTTGAGATGGCTGAGCGGACTGAGGTTTGATGGTGCCGTGGCCGGCGAGAGGTCGCTTACCGGCCATCAGCAGTCGGTCATCCAATGCCGACAATGGACACTCGAGAGGCGTATCCAATCGCATAAGGGTCATTCACGTCGACCTTGAGGCAGGATCAGTCCATCTTTGACCGCGCAAAATACCCGTTCGTGACACTGGTAAACGACGTGCCCGTTATAGATGGCAAGCAGCTCACGGTTGTTACGAAAAAATTGAACATCAATCGGCTTATGGGGAAGCGACTTTCGATCAGCAAGCACCTTGTCCAGGAACTCGGGATGCGCCTTGCCGTCGAGAAGCGTACGGGGATCGGCAAAAATATAGGTTATGAAAGCATTCCGATGCAGATTGAAAGAAAATGCCATATGCGGGCCATTGGGAATCGGCTGACTATATCCTCGGTCAGGAAGTAGGCAGCTTTCGTGATCATATTCACAGACCCAGACGGCTAGGTAATTGTCCCGGTCTTCAAATAATTGCTTTATGATTTGATCAAAAAAATTGGGCTGCCCGTTTTTCAATGGCATAAGCAACATGAACAGAATCCGCAGCCATTCGAGATACTGTACATTGCTTATCCCGAGTTCCGAACATCGGTGTGCTTGATGCGGTTTCCTTCCATCAACAATGCGGCGATACATTCTGAGCAGCTCTGGATTTGTCGGGGCGTGTGCGGCAAGGCCAGGAAACGTATTGATGATCTTTGCAACCGAGAACGGATTTCTCACGAAGTTCAGAAATTTGGCAGAAAAAAGATCGATGATTTCGGTCTTTATATCTTTTTTTGCCTTGAGCTTGTCGAGAAGATTGCTGGTATGCGTCACGACATGGCTTTCGTACTTTTGAAATAATTCTTCAAAATTCAACCGCTTATCGCTGTCGCCTGCCACATCAAAACTGAAAATATCCGAGGCCGATAAATTTTTACTGATGCGGTTGCCGTCCGAGTTTTCAAGAACAAGTCCGTAATTTTCGCGGTCGACAAGTTTGAACGAATAAATACGCTTATTTTTATCGTCAGCCTCGGGATTGGCGGCGTTGAGCCTCTGCTCCGCCTGGGTGACAAAATGTTGATTTTTGGTGTCGTTTTCGAACATGTTGCGTCCCTTGGTTGGTTCAGGCGTTGATCAGACCAAGCGCTGTAAGAAGCCTGGCGAGATCGGGCTCCGCAGCGGCCGCCCGCATAACGGCGTCTAACCTCAGGGGCAAACAATACCGTTCATTCTGGCCGCCGCGTTATGTACGACCGATCACACGCGGAAGCAGCCATCAGACAGATCGCTGATGAACTGACCGTTCGGGGTCGAACACGGCCCTTGATGACTTGACGTCCTAGCAATCTCAGACGTGATTTGACGCGGACTGAGAGACCAGGTCTCGACTTACACAGCTAACCTTCAGTCTCAAGCCTGATGCTTGCTTGTTCTAACATCCAGCTCTCAATTCTCTGATGCCACATGCGAAGCATGTCCAGGGGGCGTCGCCGATAGTGCTTCTCCGCTAGGGCACTAGGTTTGTGCCCCATGATCTGGGCTGACACGCCAGCGGGCATCTCAATCCACTCGCACAGCGTCCCAAATGACCGGCGCAGGCCGTGCACGCTGATGTGCGGCAGCTTGGCTTGGTTCAGCGCTTTCATGTGAGCTTTTCTCGGCTCGACAATTCTTCCATCTTCGGCCGTTGGGCTGCTAAAAACCCACCCGTTGATGCGCGGCAACTGCTCAAGCATCTGAGCGACATATGGCGTCAACGGGATTACTCTGCCTGCCTCTTCGATTTTGTCCGCGAGTGACAGGCTTCCCCATTGAAAATCCACATCGGTCCATTGCAACTGCGCCAACTCTTCGCGTCGAGCGCCCGTAATAAGCAAGGCCTGAAGGTACGCTGAGATGACCGGATTGGGGATCTTCCGTACTTCGGCGAACCAGAGTTTCAACTGCTCGCGCTGTAGGCAGTCCGTCTTCACTTGCGGGCGGGGCACCGACTCTTTCACCGCGCGAGCTGAGCATGCCTTCGCATGCGCGATGCTCGCGAACGCAGGCTGCCCATCGCACCAACTCAGAAACGCTCGCAGTTTTCTATAGGACTGTTCCGCTCCGGTTGGGCGATCTGCTGATTCGGTTGCGAGCCATTTCGAAACTGTATCGGGAGTGAGATCCGCCAGTCGAAGTTGCATCAGCGGTGCGAGCGGACCAGGTCTGGTTAGGCCTTTCCCGCGAATCTTGGCTTCCCCGCCAAGCTGCGCCAGATTGATGTGGTCTCGCAGATGGCGCTCCCCCCAGTTCGATTTGCTGGCTTCCAGGTACTCGGCCCAGGCCTGAGAGACCGTCGATCGTTCTCTTTTCACCTGTAGCTCGGCAGTTCTTGCCGCTGCCTGCGCTTCGGCTTTTTCCGATCGAGGATCGCGTCCTTGGTCTGTTAGAAGCCTGAGGCGCGTTGCCTCAGTTTGGGCCTTCGAAATTGTCCACGAACGGGTGTCGCCGATTGTGATTCGAATGGTCTTGCCGTTGAGGCGTCCTTCGAAGATGAAGGACTTGGCTCCATTCGACGTTACGCGGACGCCTAGGCCCGGTGTCTTTGCATCCCAATGAAGCGTTTGCTGCTTCCCGGGTGCTGAACTGAAGTTTGCGACCCGTTCACTGGTGAAGTTGACCTTGTTCATCGCTGATCTGTGTAGGTGCTATGTAGGCAAATTCTAGCCTTTCTGGTCACCATTGATCAACGCCTGAAAATCCAAAAATCATAATTTATTCAAGTTAATCAGTCATTTGGGTTAATGTTTGAATGTCGATCAATCTCGGTCAATTCAATGTTGTTCGGCCTTCTAAGCCGACGGTCGGGGGTTCGAATCCCTCTGGGCAGGCCACGCGATTCGAAAAAATCAACGATTCTTCCTTTGAGTGTCACGGCGATGGTCGACGGAATGCGTGCAGGAGCGTATGCCGAAAATGTGCCCAGAACCACCTCTGGCGTGAAGAAAATCATTTAGTAGATTCGTTCACGCGCTCATTTGCCCATCGTTCAATACACTTTTCTCCATGGCGTTAAAGCTTGTTGAGTCGGCAGAACCGGTGGGGCGTCGCACTTGCTGCGCCGACACAGTCGGGCCGCTTCTGAAGGCGATTTTCTTCGAGGGCGACATCCTGGTGATCAAGGCTGCATTGGCTCAGCGACCGCTTGCGGCCTGATCACGCACGTGGTCGCGCGTACACTTGACTGGACATTGACTGCTCATGGCATGCGTGCGCTGCTTCCATGGGAAGCACAATGACTCGCATTCCACAAGTGCTCGGCGCTGCAAGCATATTTATTGTGATTGCAGCGACATCGACGGCATAATTCCTCGATCGGCGGGCTTGGCGGCGTATCTGTTCACGGAACCGCAGAATCCGGGGCGCGGATGTTCCGGCAGTTCCGGACGTCATGAAGATGACGGCTCAATCGTCGCCCACCCGTAAGAAATGGCCAAATCGGGGAAAAGAATGAGATCGTGGTTCGCATGCCTGACCGCAACGTGGGTCGGAGCGCTGTCACTTGTCATGGTACCGGCTTCTGCATGGGCCGGTGTCGCTCAAGGCGGCGAGGTTGCCGCTGGCGTGAAATACGAGTTGATTGGACGATGGGGTACCGAGAAGCTCGATACCATTCTCCAGAAAAAGACTCAGGAATTCTCGGGGGTCGATGTCACCTATACACCGGCTCGCAACGCGGTGCTGCTGTATCGCGTGACCTATTCGTCGGTGATTCCGGAGATGAATAACAAGCCGACGCTTGCATCCGGCCTTCTGGCCATACCTGATACAGGCGGCAAGGCGTTTCCGGTGGTGTCCTATCAGCATGGGACCGTGTACGGCCGTCAGGAGGTGCCGTCGTTCCCCGATCAGTCACCCGAGACGCAGCTCATGATCGCGCAGTTTGCAGGCCAGGGTTATGTGCTTGTCGGCGCAGATTACTTCGGTCTTGGTACGTCGACCGAATCAGAAGGTTACATGGTCAAGGCGAGTCATCAGCAGGCGACCTACGACATGCTCATGGCGTCTCGAGACGTCATGAATGCGCTGGGCGTCGGACAAAAGAAGCTCTTTATCGCCGGGTGGTCGCAAGGTGGATTCGTCACAATGGCGTTGCTGGAGAAGCTTGAGCGTAGCGGTGTCAAGGTCAGCGCGGCCGCCACGGCAAGTGCGCCGCTCGATGTGTTCGCCCTGATGCAAGGCATATTGAACTACCCCCGCGCGTTCGACGCATCATGGCTGAACAGTATCGTGATTCTTTCCGTATTCTCGTTCGAGAAATACTACGGCGTGCCTGGTCTTGCCCGATCAGTCATTGCAGACAAATACTATGAAGCCGCAAAGCACGCATACGAGCGCAAGCCGTATGACGCTGCCGCGATCCCGACCGATCTCCACAAACTTGTCAAACCGGCTTACTTCGACTCGCAGTACTTTGCCGACTCCGCGTACGGTAGGCTACTGGCGGCCACCCAAGCTTACCGATGGGACATACGCTCGCCCGTGCGTAATTACTACGGCGAAGCAGATGAGGCGATCACGACGGGTGTGGGCCGGATGGCGATGACCTACGCCCAGTCGATGGGTGCGGGCAATCCTCGGGTGCAGGCCGTGTCGACGGGGCGCACAACCCACCGAGGGACGTTCGCAACGGCCGTGCCTCAATGGAAGGCATGGTTCGACAGCGAATGATAGGCATGGATCGCGTAATTCACGACAGGACCATTCTGCCCAAAGCCGGATCGCAGGCCCGAAAGCGCGTGCCGGATAAGGGGGCGATAAAGGCCCGATTCCTCCCAGGCCGTCCGTTGGCCTATGATGGATAGCCCTGACCCCCGTGGAATGACCTTCACATGCAAGTGCTAGTCGATGCCGACGCCTGTCCGTTTGTCGTCAAAGAGATATTGTTTCGCGCCGCGCAGCGTGCGCAAGTACGCGTGACGCTCGTCGCGAACCAATATCTGCGCACGCCGCCGTCGCCGTTCATCAAGGCGATTCAGGTGCCGTCGGGCTTCGACGTGGCCGATGCGCGCATCGTCGAACTGGTCGAGTCGGGTGATCTGGTAATTACCGCCGACATCCCGCTTGCCGCGTCGGTCCTCGACAAGGAGGGGCAAGCGCTCGATCCTCGCGGGAACTGGTTCACGCGCGAGAACATCGAGGAGCGCCTGAGCGTTCGCGACGTGATGGACCAACTGCGCATTGCCGGCATCGACACAGGCGGGCCGGCACCCTTCAGCCCGCGCGACGGCAAAGCGTTTGCCGGGCAACTCGATCGCTTCCTGGCTCGCCATCGCGCGTCACCTCGATAGGCGGGGCACCCCGCATTTCCTCGATGCCGCACCCCATCGCCGTTGGCGGCAACTCATCGGTATTGTTGGCTCGCTCGTCGCCGCATCGTGGCGGGGGGGGGCCAGCGTTCGACGCCCGTCGCCGATTATCCTTCCTCCGAGATCGCCCGCAACAATTCGGCGAATCGAGCCTCGCACCATCGCATGACATCGTTGGGCTCTCGCCCAAAACGCCAGAGCATCCGCACCGGCAGTTGCGACAGACCGACATCGTCGCAGCGCAGTTCGTGAAGGTCCTCGTACTCCGCAATGTCAATCGGCAGCACGGCCCAGCCGAGTTTGTCGACCACCATGCTGGCGATCACATGCGAGCTGTCCGCCCGCCAGATCGACGGACTCAGTTGCAGGGGCGTGAAATCGTCCATCTGCAGCAGAATCTGCCGGTATTTGGCTAGATCGCTGCGCGTTACCTGATCGCGATGCGCGAGCGGATGGTCGCCCGCCACGAACACCCCCTGCACGGCCGAGCCCACGTACTTGTGCCCCAGCGCGGACGAAATGGCGCCGCGGTCCACGTGGAAGCCGACGTCCGCGCGCTGCTTCTCCACATACTCGGCCACTTCCGTCGACGTGCCGTAGAGCAATGTCAACTCCAGATACGCGAACTGGTACGCCAGATCGCGCACCAGTTCACTGACCGCCTGGTATGGCAACGCCTCGTCGAGCGCCAGCGACAACTGCGGCCGCTCGCCAAATGCCAGCGCATGCGCGCGATGATTGAGCCCCTCGGCCTGTCGCAGCAGCTCCTTCGCCTCAAGCAGCATCACCTCACCTTGTTCGGTGAGCCTCGCGTTGCGACGGCTGCGATCGAATAGTTCAAATCCCAAATCGGCCTCGAGCAGCGCAATCGCTGTACTCACCGCCGACTGGGCCTTGCGCAGCCGCCGGGCGGCTGCGGATATCGATCCTTCCTCCGCCGCCGACACAAAATAGCGCAATTGTTCTATTGTCCAGTTCATCCATCCATTTTATAGATAGGTTCCAACTTTTTCTAACACAATTTTCACGGCAGAATCGCGCTGCTCCAATGTGAAACGCCAAATTGAAACGCCAGCATAGGCGAGGCGGCAGACGACCGGATCTTCCGGTCCGGTGGTCTTCGGCATAGACCCCCTTTGCGCTACGCGCACCTGCCAGCTAGGGCAACCCTGGAGAGATGCGGGCCCCCGGTTCCCCATCGCTGGCTCAGCCACGGGTCGACGCCGCGCACCGAACGCGGTCTCGACGCTCCCGACCGGATGTCGTAAATCCAACGCTCATACATGTCATCGAAAACCAATTACCGAACCCGCTTCGGAGTGCCAACCGGTGTGTCCGTTGGCCTGATCGCCAGTGTCCTCCTGCTCGCCGCCTGTTCGGATCGCGACAAGGAAGACGACGCGCAGGCCACGCCAGAGGCAGTCGTGCAGACTGTCGAGCGCCGTGCGCAGACGCTCACGATCCAACAGCCGGGGCGTCTGGAAGCCTATCGCAGCGCCGACGTGCGTGCGCGTGCTGGCGGCGTCGTCATCGAGCGTCGTTATCAGGAAGGGCAGAAAGTCGCCAAGGGCGACGTGCTGTTCCGCATCGACCCCCAACCGCTGTCGGCCGCCCTGGATGCCGCTCGCGGTGCGCTCGCCAAGGCACAAGCCGAGCACGACTCGGCCCGCGACAAGATCGAGCGATACCGAGGCCTGCTTGAAGAACGCGCGATCAGCGCCCGGGAAGACGCCGAATCGCGCGCGGACGAAGCGCGCGCGCGTGCGGATGTGCTTGCGGCCCGTGCGGATGTGCGCAAGGCGGAACTCAACCTCGGCTATACGCGTGTCGTCTCGCCCATCGCCGGACGCGTGCGTCGCGCCGAAGTCACCGAGGGCGGGCTGGTCGGTCTCGACTCGGCCACGCTGCTCACGCGTGTGGAGCAGATCGACCCGATCTACGTGAACTTCTCGCAGCCGGCCGCCGAAGTCTTCGCCATGACGCGCGATCTGCGCGCGGGCAAGCTGCAGCACGGCAGCGACAGCGATAGCGGCGGCGCACCGCAAGTGCATGTGACGCTGCCCGACGGACGCGAATACTCGCTACCCGGCAAGCTGCTGTTCACGGATCTGGCGGTCGACCCGGGCACGGACACCATCGCCATGCGTGCATTGCTGCCGAACCCGGACGGCGTGTTGCTGCCCGGCGCGTTCGTGCAGGTACGTATGCAGGGGGCCGTCAACCCGAACGTCGTGCGTGTGCCGCGCGAATCGCTCACGCGCACGGCCAGTGGCGCCGTGGTGCGGGTGGTCGACGCGCAGGGTACGGTGCGCGACACGAAAGTGCGTGCGGAGGCCATTGATGGTCGCGATTGGCTGGTGACGGACGGACTCAAGGGCGGCGAGCAGATCATCGTGCAGAACGTCGCTCAGTTCTCCGACGGCATGCACGTCAAGCGCAAGGTGGACGCCGTCGATATCGCTGCCAAGTCAGATATCTCCCGTGACGCGACGCCGCAAGACAACGCCAATGCGGCGGAGCCTGCGCGCGCCGGTCCGGCATCGAACGCGGAGACGCAATAACCATGGCCCGTTTCTTTATCGATCGCCCGGTTTTCGCCTGGGTGATCGCCCTGTTGATCACACTCATCGGCGTGCTCGCTATCCGGGCGCTGCCCGTGGCGCAGTACCCGGACATTGCCCCGCCCACAGTCAGCGTGTGGAGCAGTTACCCGGGGGCGTCGGCAAAGGTGGTCGAGGACTCGGTGACGGCGATCATCGAGCGCCAGATGAACGGCGCGCCGGGGCTGATGTACACGTCGGCCTCCAGCGGTAACGGCCGCTCGTCGGTCAACCTCACCTTCCGCCAGGGCACCAGTCTCGATCTGGCCGCCGTCGAGGTGCAGAACCGTCTGAAAACTGTCGAATCGCGCCTGCCTGAAGTGGTGCGTCGCGATGGCGTGGTCGTAGAGCGTGCTGCCGACAACGTGCAAATGGTGGTCACATTGGCGTCGGCCAATCCCGCCATCGGCGAGTCCGATCTCGGAGAGATCGCCTCGGCGCAGATCATCAACCAGCTCAAGCGTGTGCCAGGCGTGGGACAAGTGCAGTTCTGGGGCACCGAGAAGGCGATTCGCGTCTGGCCCGATTCGGCGAAGCTCGTTGCGCTCGATCTGAGTGCGTCGGACATCGTCTCGAAGATCCGCGCCCACAACGCGCGCGTGACCATCGGCGATATCGGTGCAGGCTCGACCCCTGCCTCGGCCCCGATCAACGCCAACGTGGTGTCGGACGGCTCGCTCTCCTCGCCCGAAGCGTTTGCCAGGATTGCACTGCGGGTGCGCGCTGACGGCTCGGCGATCCGGCTCGGCGATGTCGCCCGCGTGGAATTGGGCGCGGCCGATTATGCGTACTCGTCGCGCGTCGACGGCATGCCGGCAACGGCGATGGGCATCAAGTTGGCCGCCGGCTCGAACGCGGTCGCGGTGATGAAGGCCGTGCGTCAGGTGATGGACGAGCAATCGGCGATGTTCCCGGCCGGTGTTTCGTATCAGATCCCTTACGAGACCGCGTCGTTCGTGAAGGTCTCGATTCAGAAGGTCGTGAAGACGCTGCTCGAAGCCGTGGTGCTTGTGTTTCTGGTGATGTATCTGTTCATGCAGAACCTGCGCGCCACGCTCATTCCCACGCTCGTCGTGCCGGTGGCGTTGCTTGGTACCTTCGGCGTGCTGCTGGGACTCGGCTACTCGATCAATACGCTGACGATGTTCGGCATGGTGCTGGCGATCGGCATTCTGGTCGACGACGCGATCGTCGTGGTCGAGAACACCGAGCGGATCATGGTGGAGGAAGGCCTCTCGCCGTATGCCGCGACGGTCAAGGCGATGAAGCAGATCAGCGGCGCTATCGTGGGGATCACGGTGGTGCTCGTGACGGTGTTCGTACCGATGGCGTTTTTCCCTGGGGCCGTGGGCAACATCTACCGTCAGTTCGCGGTCACGCTCGCGGTGTCGATCGCGTTCTCGGCGTTTCTCGCCCTCTCGCTCACGCCCGCGTTGTGCGCCACGCTGTTGCGTCCGGTCGCTGCCGATCACCACGACAAGCGTGGGTTCTTCGGTTGGTTCAATCGCACCTTTGCGATGGGGACCGAGCGCTACACACGCACGGTCGGCAAGACGCTGCGCCGTCCGTGGCGGGCCATGCTGATCTATGCTGCAGTGCTGATCGCCGTGCCGCTCGCGTTCATGCGGCTGCCGTCGTCGTTCATTCCCGACGAGGACACCGGCAGCTTCATGGTGATGGCCTCCGAGCCGCAGGGCGCGACGCTACCCGAGGCGATGGCCGCGCTCGAACGCATCGAGGGTTACTTGATGCAGCACGAGCCGGTCAAACACGTCTTCGCGCTTGGGGGATGGAATGAGTTCGGTTCCGGCCCTGGCGGGGGCATGCTGTTCGTCACGCTCAAGGACTGGCACGAGCGCACGTCTGCGCGCGACGAGGTGAACGCCATCGTCGAGCGCGTCAACGACAAGTTCGCCGGTCAGCCCGACCGCGTGGTGATGGCCATGAACAGCCCGGCGCTGCCGGAATTGGGCTCGTCGAACGGCTTCAGCCTGCGTCTGCAGGACCGGGCAGGAGTGGGCAAGGAGGCGCTCACCGCTGCACGCGATGCGCTGCTCAAGAAGGCGGCGCAAGACCCGGTGCTCAGAAACGTGATCTTTGCCGGTCAGGGCGAGGTGCCTCAGATCGACGTCGCCATCGACCGGCACAAGATGGAAGCGCTCAAGGTCAACATGGACGACGTCAACGCAACCCTCGCGATCATGTTCGGCTCCGACTATGTGGGTGACTTCATGCTCGGTGCCGAGAACCGGCGTGTGCTGGTTCAGGCGGACGGCAAACAACGCGTGTCGCCGGAAGACGTCGGCAATCTGCGCGTGCGTAACGCCGACGGTGAGATGACGCCGCTCTCCGCGTTCGTCTCGCTCGAGTGGAAGCTCGGCTCGCCGCAGTTCAGACGTTACAACGGCTATCCGTCGTTCACAATTCAGGGCGAATCCGCGCCGGGCAAGAGCAGCGGCGAGGCGATGGCGCGCATGGAGCGACTGATGGCCGACTTGCCCATGGGCATTGGGCACGAGTGGAGCGGCCAGTCGCTCGAGGAGCGCATCTCGGGCGCGCAGGCGCCCGCGCTGTTTGCGTTGTCCGTGCTAGTGGTGTTTCTTGCACTCGCGGCCCTCTATGAAAGCTGGGCGATTCCGGTGGCCGTCATCATGGTGGTGCCGCTCGGCGTGATCGGCGCACTCGGCGCGGTGAACCTATTGGGCATGCCCAACGACATCTACTTCAAGGTGGGACTGATCGCGACTATCGGGCTGTCTGCGAAGAACGCGATTCTGATTGTGGAAGTGGCCAACGATATGGCGAAGCAGGGCATGGCCTGGATCGACGCTGCCGTCGAAGCGGCACGCTTGCGTCTGCGCCCGATCGTGATGACGTCGCTTGCGTTCGGCTTCGGCGTGGTCCCGTTGGCAATTGCCTCGGGTCCGGCGTCGGGCGCGCAGCGCGCCATCGGTGTGGCGGTACTCGGTGGGATCGTAACGGCGACGGTGCTGGCGATCTTCCTGGTGCCGCTGTTTTTCCTGATGGTCGGCCGCTTCGTGCGCCGGCCGGTTCCGGACGCATCGCACGATGCCGTGCCGGCCGTCGAGGGGAAGGTATGACGACGTTTCGACCCCGCTTGCGCGGAAAATCTGCCGCCGGCGCGTGCCTGTTGGCGCTGCTGGGCGGCTGTACGCTGGCGCCGACCTATGAGCGTCCGGCGGCACCGATGCCGACGACGTACGAGGCCGCACCCTCGGGCACCGGCGTCCATCTGGCGCTTGTCGAGCCGGTCGCGGCGAACGCGGATTGGGCCGACATCTTCACCGATTCGGGCTTGCAGACACTGATTCGGCGCGCGCTCGAGCAGAATCGCGATTTGCGCCTGGCGTCCCTGCGTGTGCAGGAAGCGCGCGCCCTATACGGCATCGAGGCGGCCAATCTGCTGCCGAGCGTGCAGGCGGGCGGTGCGTTCTCGCGTCAACGATACTCGGGCGCGGCCGGGTTGTCCGACGGCAGCACGTCCAGCAGCGGGCATGTCGCCAACGACGTGCGTGCGACGGTCGGCGTGAGCGCGTTCGAACTCGATTTCTTTGGGCGCGTGCGCAGTCTGCGCGATGCCGCCTTGCAGGAATATCTGGCGAGCGAGGAAGCGCAACGCGCGGCACAGGTGAGTCTCGTCGCGGAAGTGGCTACGTCGTACATCGGCCTCGTGGCCATCAGCGAACAGATCGCTTACGCGCGTGATGTGCTGGCCGCACGCGAGGCGGGCATGCGCGTCATTCGCCTGCGCGCCGAGCGCGGCCTCGTCGACGATCTCGATCTGAATACCGAGACCACGCAGGTCGAAGTCGCGCGCGCAGCCCTGGCCGAGCGCGAACGTCAACGCAGCGAGATCGTGCACGCGTTGCAAGTGCTGACCGGCGATGTCGGCACGAAGCCCGTCGTGGCCGCTTCGCTCGATGACGCATTCGTCGTGCCCGTGGCGGCGGGGCTGCCGTCGTCGTTGTTGATGCGTCGCCCGGATATTCGACGCGCGGAAGCGCAACTGCGCTCCGCCAACGCGAATATCGGTGCCGCCCGCGCCGCGTTTTTCCCGTCGATCAAACTGACGACGGCCATCGGTACCGCCAGCGCGAGCTTCGGCGATCTGTTCGGCGCGGGCACCGGTGTGTGGTCCTTCATGCCGCAGATCACGGTCCCGATCTTCGACGGCGGCCGCAACCGCCGGGAGCTGGCGCTGGCGAACGCGCGCAAGGAGATGGCCGTCGTATCGTACGAACGTGCGATTCAGACGGCGTTTGCCGAAGTGGACGACGCGCTTGCCGCGCAACAGCTGTTATTGCGTCAGTTCCAGGCGCAACAGCGGGTATCGGACGGCGAGGGCGAACGTCTTCGCTTGGCCGAGCGGCGTTATGCCAATGGGGTGGCGAGCTACCTGGAACTGCTCGACGCGCAGCGCAGCGCGTTTGGGGCGGCGCAACAGTTGATTGACGTGAAGCAGCGGGTGCTTGTCAATCATGTGGCGCTGTATCGCGCGTTGGGCGGAGGCTGGCGGCCGGAGGTCGGCGCGTCCTGAAGCGAGCGCACGGGGTTTGCTCCTCGCCAATCACACCCCGCCGGGTCTCGCGATCCGGCGGGGTTTTTCGTTGGGAGATGCGGTTGGCGCGCGCCTTCCGCGAGTCTTCCATGAACATGGCGCCTCAATGGCATCTCTTGGTAAAGTCTTGGTATCTAATTCAATCCATTAGGAAAACGTTGAGATGCGGCGCCTGAATCTGGATCAACTTCATACGTTTTCCGAAGTGGTCGACGCTGGGAGTTTTTCTGCGGCCGCCGCCCGGCTCTCGCTTTCACAGCCGGCGGTGAGCTTGCAGGTTCGCCAATTGGAGCAGCGATTGAACGTCAGACTGATCGAGCGCGTCGGTAAGCGGCTCAAGCCGACATCGGCCGGCCTGACGTTGCTTGAGCACGCCCGCCGCATCGATGGGGTCGTCGAAGCGGCGATGCAGGCGCTGTCGAGCCACGCGCGTGGCGTGGCCGGCGAAGTGGCGCTCGGCACCGGGGCGACCGCCTGCATTCACTTGCTGCCGCCGATACTGCGCGCGATGCGCAAGCGCTATCCGATGCTCGACATTCGGGTGAGCACCGGCAACACCGACGACGTGGTTGCGGCTGTGACCGAAAACCGGCTCGATGTCGGCCTCGTGACCTTGCCCACGGCCGGGCGTAGCCTTCACATCACGCCGGTGTTGCGCGATGCGTTTGTCGCCATCGCGCCGGTCGGCGATCGGAACTGGCCGGAGGCGGTGACACCGCAGGCGCTCGCGGGCGCGCCAATGGTGGCGTTCGAATCGGGGAGCAGCACTCGCCTGTTGATCGACGAATGGTTCCTGCAAGCGGGGTTGCGCGTGCGCCCGGTCATGGCGCTCGGCAGCATCGAGGCCATCAAGGAGATGGTGGCGGCCGGATTGGGTTACAGCATCGTGCCTCGAATGGCGGTCAACACAACGCATTACCGGCGCGGATTGCGTATCTCGGAACTCACACCGAGCTTGTCGAGAATGCTCGCGATTGTTGTGCGCCAGGACAAGCCGCTTACGCCAGGATTGCGCCACGTAATCTCGGCGCTTGAGGAATTGAGGATCGAGACGTAATTTTCAGCGCGGCATTGATTGGCACTCCGCCTTAAATGGCTTCGTCGTTTTTCGCGTGAAATTGCTGTCCGCAAAGCCCAAAACCGGGACTACAATGCGCGGATATCGGGAATTCATCTGTAAATATTGAGCAACGTGCAACTCGCAATGCATCATCATCTTTATCGATTTGAGGGGCTGCTCGGGGCCCGCTCGGTCGAGGCGCTCGACACCGAGTTTCAGAAGTTGACGCAACGACTCGGATATGAAGCATTGTTCTATGCGCCGCTATTACCGCGTCGCGAACGAGCGGCGGCAGCATTTCAGATTGAAGACCAACGCATTACGGCGCTGGGAATGCCCAGTCGTCACATTTTTACGACATTTCCGGCGGCGTGGATCGAGCGTTATCAGAATGCAGGATATGCAGAAGTCGATCCGGTACTCATTGCCGCGAATCTGTCACCGCTGCCGATTCTCTGGCGAACCTTTCTCGCGCAAAAGCCGCAGCACCCCATCTTCGCCGACGCCCGCGCCCACGGTCTTGGTGCCGGGGTGTCGATTCCCATTTACGGCGCAGCCGGCGAGCGGGCGATCTTCAGCGCCGCGACGGCAACGTCGCCGGAAGCGTGCGTCGAGCATGAGTCGCGCATGGTCGGCGAAATTTATCTGACGGCGGTGTATTTTCACCAGGCGATCCAGCAGCTCGACATGCAATGGGTGGCGAGCCGCAGCTCAGGAAATCTCAGTCCGCGAGAGGTCGAGAGTCTGCTATGGGCGGCGCGCGGCAAAACGGCGTGGGAGATCGGCTTGATATTGAAGATTTCCGAGCACACCGTGACCTTTCATCTCAATAACGCCAAGCGTAAGCTCGGTGCGGTCAACCGGCATCAGGCAATTGCCGCCGCGATCGGCAGCGGTTTGATAGCGCCCTGATCCGTTCGGCAACTCACCCGCCACGCGTGAGTGTTCACGTCCCCACGCTCACGAGGTTGCGCTCGCTTCTCATTTCGTCCAACGTTGCGCCGGCTATTCGGTAGCTCGTGACGTCGCGCGGTCTCCCGGCGGGCGGCGTCCTTTCGTTTTCTCTTCCCACCTGTTTCGACTCATTTGCCCTGACTTGGCGTCGGTTCGCCATCGGATTCGGTGGATTTCACTGCTTTTGCGAAACAGTGTGTTGACGCTTTCAGGCTGGTTCAATCACTGGGGAAACCTATAATTTATTCGTGGCGAAAGCTGATTTACCAGTGGCTTTCGTGTCCATCAGTGAGATACGAACGATTAAAGGAGTAATCCATGAGAATGAACTTGCTGAGCGCTGCTGCGCTCGTTGGGCTGACGATGGCTGCCGGCTCGGCATTTGCCGCAGATCAGGCGCAAGCCAGCGGCGTGACCCGCGCCCATGTGCGCGCCGAACTGCAAGCTGCCCGTGAACTTAGCCTCTCCCCGGTGACGGAATTCAACTTCCCGTACACGTATGAGCAATCGATTCAGTTGCAGAAGCTGACGGCCAGGATCGAAGCTCAGAATCAGCCCGTGGCGCCGCAAGCCCCGGTAGCCAACTGACGCGTAATGCCATAGGCTTCGACGCACGATCGAAAGCCGCCCCCGCGCTCGCCGACGGCTCGCCGGACTCGCCAACGAGTGCCGCCCACGCCGCGCGAATCGCCTCTGCGACGCCGCAGCGCGTCACGACCGCAGCCCCGCCCGAGGATTCGTTCCCGACGGGGCTTGTGTATTTTGGGCGGCGCAGCAGCTCGCTTGGACGCGACGAGCCTTGTCTCAATAGGGCGAGCGCGCAGCCAATGCGGGGGTGCCTCCGGGTCGCGACGTCGACCGCGAAACGGCCGGCGACGTTTGATCGTTGTCCGCGCTCGACTGCCAGCCGCCGCCCAGCGCGAGGAACAGATTGACCTGGTCCATTGCGACTTGCGTTTCTGCGGCGGCCAGCGCTGCCTCGGCATTGGCGTGAGTGCGCGCTGCGTCAAGACTCGTCAGATAGGGTGCCCGGCCGGCCCGATAGAGCTGACGGTTTTGCTCGGCGGCGGCGCGCGACTTGTCGCGGGCGTCGCGCAGGGCGTCGTCACGCTCCAGTGCCCGCGTGTAGGCCGAGAGTGAGGTCTGCGTCTCCTGCAATGCCTTGAGTACCACACCGTCGAAATGCGCGAGGGCGGCATCTGCGCCAGCGGCCATGCCCTTGATGTGCGCGCGAACACCGTTGGTCGGTAACGACCAGGTGATCATCGGCCCCACGGTCCATTGCTCGGTGCGGCCTTGTCCGAAGTGTTCCAGGACACCACTCGCCCCGATCGATGCGCCGATTCGAATCGACGGATAGAGGTCCGCCGTTGCCACCCCGATCTTCGCCGTGGCGGACGCGAGTTCGCGCTCGGCCTGACGCACGTCGGGGCGGCGCTTGAGAAGCGCGGCGCCGTCGCCGACCGGCAGTGGCTGAGTGAGCAGTGGAATGCGACGGCATTGTGTGGCGCTCGCGTCGAGCGTGCCCGGCACCTTGCCGAGCATTACGGCGAGCCGGTAGGTCGCCGCCTCATGCTGCGCCTCGAAACGCGGCAGGGCGGCGCGTAACGTATCGGCCTGCGCCTGTGCGCGCAGCAGATCGGTCGGCTGGTCGCGACCGGCATCGACGAGCTTCCGGGTGATCGCCACGCCTTTTTCCTGCAGCGCGAGTTGCTCCTCGGCGATGTCGTACTCGTGGTTGGCCGCGCAGCTCTGCACATAGGCGCGCACCGTCTCGGCGGCGACGCTCACGCGTGCGACGTCGAGGGCCGCCTGACTGGCTTCGACGGCCGCGAGGGCGGCTTCGTCCGCGCGGGCCAGCTTGCCGAAGAAGTCGATTTGATATGAGACGGACAGCGCGGCCGCCGCCAGATTGACCACCGGCAGCTTCTCTTCCTTGAGGAAACTCTCGCCGGAGATCTGCGCGCGTGCCGCTTCAGCGTCCACGCCACCCTGCGGCAGATGCTCGGCGTCCACCTCGTGATACATCGCAATCGCACGCTGCACGTTGGCGAGCGCAACGCGAACGTCCGTGTTGGCGGCGAGTGCCGCTTTCACGAGCGCGTCGAGCTTGGGGTCGTCGTAGAGCTGCCACCAGTCGTTGGGTACGGCACCGATCGAGACGGCGCGCTGCGCGGGGCGTGCGATGGGACCGTTCGCCTCGGGCGAGCGCATCACCGAGTTCTGCGGCAGATGATAGTCAGGTCCGACGCTCGTGCATCCGGCGACGAGCGCGGCGGCTGCGCTCAAGACACTCACCAGGCGTGATCGCGTCTTCACGGCTGGACTCCGCGCTGCGCCGTGGCGCTCAACGTCGTGGCCGCTGCGGCAGGCAGCGGTGGCGCTCGTTTCGCTGATTTCGACGGGCCGGATTTCCGCGGCGTACCTTCGACGATGGTGACGGTCGCGGTGCGTCCGGCGACCAGCCGCATGTCCTTGGGTACGTCGTCGAGGGCAATGCGTACCGGAATGCGCTGGGCGAGTCGCACCCAGTTGAAGGTCGGGTTGATGTTGGGCAGCATCGACGCGCCGCTCGTCCGGTCGCGATCTTCAATGCCGGCCACAATGCTTTGTACATGGCCGTGCAGCACATGATGTTCGCCCATCAGGCGCACGTCGACTGGGTCGCCGATGTGGATGCCGCGCATCTTCGTCTCTTCGAAATAGCCTTCTACGTGCAGCGAGTTGGCGTCGACCATCGAGAGCACGGGGTGGCCGGTGCTGACATAGTCGCCCACCCGTGGCAAGCGGTCGTTCAAGTACCCATCGGCAGGCGCGAGAACACGCGTTCGCTCGAGGTTGAGCTTCGCCAGTCGCGCAGCCGCCTCGGCCTGTGCCAGCGCCGCTGCACCGGATTCGACCTTGGCCTGACCGGCTTCGACGACTTCCTGAGCGACGACTTCCGCCAATTGATGGTTACGCGCGCTTTCGCGGCGTGCCTGCGCGAGCGTGGCACGCCGGGCCGCGACGTTGGCTTCGGCCTGTTGCAACGCCAGCGTGTAGCGCTCGGGGTCGATCACGAACAGCAGATCGCCACGGCGAACCGGCTGGTTATCCTTCACGTCGACCTCGGTGATGAGGCCGGAAACATCGGGTGCGACCTGCACGATGTCGGCACGAATGCGGCCATCGCGCGTCCAGGGAGCGACGGTGTAGTAGTCCCACAGATGCAGCAGCACGAAGACGGCGATACCGGATATGGCGAGCGTCAGTGCGACGGGACCCAACGAGCGAAGTTTCAGTTTCATGGATGGCAGGCGCGCGCGATGGCGACGATACCGCCCAGCGCGATGATGTACACAGCAAGGTTGAATAGCGAACGGTGCCAGACGAGCCGGTAAAAGCCGATGCGCGCGAGCACGAAGCGCAGCGCGCCCGTCAGCACGAAGGCGACCACCATCAGCACCAGTAGCGTCGGCACGAACACGCCGTAGATATCGATTTCTGCGCTCATTGGGCGCTCCCGGGTTGCGTGACCGGGAACAGCGCTACGTGGATGTCCATGAGCGATGCGCGCGCACTGCGCGACGTCTGATCGGTATGGGCCACCAACGCGCGCACGGCGCCCAGCAGTGTGTCGTGCAGCGCGGCGTCGGGCTGACTCGTCAGGTCGTCGAGCCGCGCCTGATAAAAGCGCGCCACGTCGGTGAGCACCGCCTCGACGGCGTGGCGCTGCCACGGGTTGAGATTCGGGAGCTCGCGCTGCAAGGCCAGCGCCGAGAGTTCGACGCGCACTTCGGTAAAGCCGTCGCTCGACGTTTCGCTCTCGCTCGCCGCCAGGCGCGGCACCAGTTGGCCGAGCCGGTCGAGCAGGCGCGCGCGCAGACGGTGATGTTCGGCCACGGAGCGTCCAAGCGCGTTTCGTGCGATGTCGCGCCAGCTTGAATGAATCAGTCGGCGCATGGCCACGCGCGTGCCGAACGGGCGCGTCTGCAACGTCCAGAGCAAGGCGAACAGCACGCCGGCGAGTCCGGCGATATTACCGTTGAAGAACGCCTGGAAGTCGGCGGTGTATCCACCCTGAATGCCGACGAAGCTCGCCGTGTTGACCGCGACGAGCATGGCCACCATCGTGAAGCGTGGTTGTGGGATGAGCGTGCCCAGCAGCAGGTACGGTACGGCGAAGAGTGCGACAAGCAGACCGAAGTCGTGCACATTCGTCAGAATGAAGAACACGTACACGGCGGCGAACACGACGCACACCGCCGTTGCCCAGAAGAACGAGCGGATGAACGGCGCGGGCTCGTCCATCGCGGCGAAGAAGCAGCAGGCCACCGCACCGAGCGAGACGCCCGCGGCACCGTCGTTCCAGCCGGTGTAGATCCACGCCATGCCCATGAGGAACGTGCACAACGCAGCCGAAACGGTCGAGAACAGCAGCAGGCCGTGGTCATAGTGGCGCGCGCCCCCGAGTTCCCAGTGTTGAAAGGCGGGCGTCCATTCGCGCTCGCCGTTGCGCTCGTCGCGCTGACCGAAGCGGCGCTGGAGCGACGCGCAATCCTGCCAGAGCTGCACGAGCGAGCGCAGGCGATCTTCCGTTGCCGCCACCAGCGCGCCGTACCAGTCGGAGGCCTCGTCGGCCGACTGCGGCGGGCTCAGCAAATGGTCCGGGGCCGGTGTCGGCGCACCGCGCCGCAACCATGCGACCACGTCCGCCATCTTCGCCTCGAGCGCTGCGGGGGCGCCCCTCGGATGCGCGCGCAGCGTGTGCACGAGCGAAGCCACCGTTGCGAGCACGGGCATCATCATCGTCATGCGTCCGCGTAGTTCCTGCGCGTCGCGCACGCGTTCGGACGTGTCGGCGTCGTACGAGAGTTGGCTAATCAACTGGTCGAGCGCCAGAATGTCCGCTGCCATGCGATGACGGCTCATGTGGCGCGCTGCCTTGCCTTCGGGGTCTGACGAGAGCATATCGGCCGTCCAGCGCGCCGCGTCGGTCAACCAGCGTGTCGAACGGTCGTGCAGCACCTTCGCCACGCTGGTCGGCAGAATCACCGCGCCGACCACGCTTGCGCAAACGATACCGAGGATGATCTCCTCGGCGCGCGCGACGGCGATATCGAAGATGACCGCCGGCGTATTCACGGCCGGCAAGGCGATGAGCGGTAACGTGTACGACGCGAGCAGGAACACGTAGCTGCGCGGCGAGCGATGCAGCAACGAAATGTAGAGGAGCGTGCCGGTCCACAGCCCGACGGCCGCCATCAGCAGCTCAGGCGTATCGACAAGTGCCGGCACGAAGACGACCGATGCGCTTGCGCCAAGCAGGGTGCCGAGCACGCGATACAGCGCCTTGGAGCGTGTGGCGCCGGTCAGCGGGTGCGACACGATATAGACCGTGGCCATCGCCCAATAGGGACGCGGCAGGCCGAGGGCGAGCGCGATATAGAGCGCCAGCATCGAGGCGAGGAACGCCTTGAGCGAGAAAATCCAGTCGCGGGGGGATGGCCAATTGAACACGGTTTACTTCTTCGGGGACTCCATCTCGAGCGCGCCCACATTGGGGCTCGCCACGCTGGAAATGGCTTCGAACACGCGCAACACCGCTTCGAAATCCTCGCGCGGAATGTTTGCGAAAACTTTTGCGCGCAACTGGCTGAGTTCGATTTCGAGTTTCTCGGCGAGTGCTTCGCCAGCCTGCGTGAGCCGCAGCGCATTGGCACGGCGGTCGCTGGCGTCGACTTCACGCAGCACGAGTCCGGCTGCGCACAACTGATCGAGCAGCCGCACCAGCGACGCGCCTTCGAGCCCGACGTATTCGGCAAGCTCGACCTGACGCACCCCCTGGCCAAGGCGGCGGATGAATAGCAGCGGGCCGGCGCTCGCCGCAGAAATTCCATGTTCGACGATCGCACCCTGTGAAATCTGACGCCATTGCTTACCCGCCAGCAACAGATGGCTGGTAAAGACAAAGCGAAGCGATTCTAACGAGGTCATGGCGAAATATTATATGTTAACTAATAATTAGGATGCTAGTTAATGCGTTATTGCAGCGGGCGGTGAGATTGGCCGAGACGCAAACCCGGCAAGGGTTTGCGGGGCGTTCGCGGCCCCAGACGGAGACACTGCGTCGAATGTTTTCGGTCCGTTGTGCCGGTTTTATTTTCTGCCAGACGCCGCGCGACCGGACTTTCAGGTGCGGGAGATGCCTGAGTTGCCGGCGTCTGTCGTCTCGCTCTCCGATCCGGACATCTCGTCAATCCGCTTCATGTTGTCGAGCAGCTTGAGCAGGTAGTGCAGCGTGTGGGTGATATCGCCCGTCGAGAACTCATCCAGCGCCCGTTCATAATATTCGTGAATGCGCGGCACGGCCTCGCGGTGCCAGACGCGGTGACCGTGCTCGGTCATCGTGATGCGGCGCGAGCGCCGGTCGCGTCCGTCAGGTGTGCTGACGATGTGTCCGTCGCGTTCCATGCGGCTGATCAGGCCGGACAGGTTCTGACGGCTCACCATCAGATAGCGGGCCAGGTCGCCCACGCTCATGCCGTCGGGGACTTCGGGCCGGGACAGCGCCCCCAGCACGGCCCACTGTTGCGTCGTCAGGCCAAGACTTTCCACGGCTCTTGTGCCAGTTTTATGCAACATATTTGCGCATTGGTAGAGCCGGAAGAACAACCGGTTAGCCAACTCCATGTGCGCAATTTCTATATTTTTCTTAGGGTTTTCCATATCGATAACTCCGCATTTGCATGCTTGCGCATCGCCGATCACGTGTCTAGTATACGTCAATATATTGACGTAATTTGATTGGCGAGTGGACCGCTTGCAAGGTCAGCAAGGATACCTCGCCCGTCAGTGACTCTGGAGGCAGGACATGCAGCGGTTCGAAGGCAAGACCGTCATTGTGACGGGCGGCGGGGGCGGGATCGGCGGGGCAACATGCCGTCGACTGGGAAGCGAGGGGGCGGCCGTGGCCGTGTTCGATCGCGATTTGGCTGCGGCGCAGCGCGTCGCCGGGGAAATTGTCGAAGCGGGGGGGGAAGCGCAGGCGTTTGCGTGCGACATCACCGTGCGCGAGCAGGTCGACTCGGCGGTTGCCGCCGTCGCGCAGGCGTTCGGTCCGGTGAGCGTGCTTGTCAACAATGCCGGCTGGGACATCTTCAAGCCCTTTACCAAGACGTCGCCTGCCGAGTGGGAGCGGCTGATTGCCATCAACCTGGTCGGCGCACTGCACATGCATCACGCGGTGTTACCCGAGATGGTGGCGAGGCGCAGCGGGCGGATCGTCAACATCGCATCCGACGCCGCGCGGGTCGGCTCGTCCGGCGAGGCGGTCTACGCCGCTTGTAAAGGCGGAATCGTGGCGTTCTCGAAAACGATCGCCCGCGAACATGCGCGCCACGGCATCACTGTGAACGTGGTGTGTCCGGGGCCGACCGACACGGCGCTGTTTGCCGACTACAAGGAAGGTGCCGGCAATCCCGAGAAGCTGGTCGAGGCATTCACGAAAGCGATTCCGCTGGGCCGCATCGGCCAGGCGAGCGATCTGCCCGGCGCGATTGCCTTCTTCGCCAGCGACGACGCCGCGTTTGTCACCGGTCAGGTGCTGAGTGTGTCGGGCGGACTCACGATGAACGGCTGACGTTTCCCCATCACGACGATGCCGCACACGGCCGAACGTCAAGCGGCCGGCGGCGAGGATCAAGACAATGAACTACGAAGACATTCTGTATGAAGTGCGTAACGGCGCGGCGTGGATCACGATCAACCGTCCGGACAAGATGAATGCGTTTCGCGGGCGCACCTGCGACGAACTGATTCACGCGATCAACAAAGCGGGCTACGACAGGGAGATCGGCAGCATCGTGCTCGCGGGTGCAGGCGAGAAAGCGTTCTGCACGGGCGGCGACCAGTCTGCGCATGAAGGGCAGTACGACGGACGCGGCACCATCGGTTTGCCGATGGAGGAGTTGCACAACGCGATTCGCGACGTCCCCAAACCGGTCATCGCTCGTGTGCAGGGATATGCGATTGGCGGAGGCAACGTCATCTGCACCTTGTGCGACTTCACGATTGCGTCGGAAAAGGCGGTGTTCGGCCAGGTCGGGCCGAAGGTCGGCTCGGTCGATCCCGGCTTCGGCACCGCGTTTCTGGCGCGCGTGGTCGGCGAGAAGAAGGCACGCGAGATCTGGTACCTGTGTCGTCGCTATACGGCGGCCGAGGCGCTGACGATGGGGCTGGTGAACACGGTCGTGCCCCACGATCAGCTCGATACCGAAGTGCAGAAGTGGTGCGACGAGATCATGGAGCGCAGCCCGACGGCGATCGCCATCGCGAAGCGCTCGTTCAACATGGACACCGCACAGCAGGCAGGCATCGCCGGCATGGGCATGTACGCGCTCAAGCTCTATTACGAGACGGAAGAATCGCGCGAGGGTGTGCGCGCATTTCAGGAAAAGCGTAAGCCCGACTTCCGCAAGTACGCCAAATAAGCGAGGGAAACCGCGATGCTCAATCCGTATCTCGATGACGATCTCGCGGCGCTGGCCGAGCACACGCAGCGCTTTGCCCAGGCTCGCATCGCGCCCGGTTTTCAGGCGCGCGACAAAACGCGTGTGCTCGACCGTCCGCTCATGCGAGAGATGGGGGAAATGGGGCTGATTGCGCCCGAGCTGCCGGAAGTCTACGGCGGCCAGGGCATGGGGCGCCTTGCCGCCGGGGTGATTCACGAGGCCATCGCGCGCGCGGATCTCAGCATGTCGTACGTCAACCTGCTGGCCTCGCTCAACGGTCAGATTCTGGCCGAGCATGGCAAGCCGGAAGTGGTGACGCCATGGCTGGAGAAGCTCACGCGCGGCGAGACGCTGCTGGCCATCGCACTGACCGAACCCCGCGGCGGCTCCGACGCCGCGAACCTGCGCATGCGTGCTGACTTTGACGGCACGCATTACGTGCTCAACGGCGAGAAAACATCGATCTCGGCGGCCGATCAGGCAGACGCGGCCGTTGTCTTCGCCCGGACCGGCGAGGTGTCCGAACTCGCGCGCGGCATCTCGGCATTTTTTGTGCCGCTCGACCTGCCGGGCGTCACTCGGCAGCGCTTCGACTGTCATGGGCAGCGGGCCATCGGGCGCGGTTCCTTGTTCTTCGAGAACGTCCGAATTCCCTCTGACCATGTGCTTGGCGTGCCCGGCGAGGGTTTCGTGCAGGTGATGCAGGGGTTCGATTTCTCGCGGGCGCTGATCGGCCTGCAAGTCCTGGCCGTTGCAAGAGCGGCGCTGGACGAGACATGGGAATACGTCGCCCAGCGCGAGGCGTTCGGCAAGCCGCTCTCGGCATTTCAGGGCGTGTCGCATCCGCTGGCGGACTTCGATACTCAGGTCGAGGCCGCGAGACTGCTATGCCTGCAAACGCTGTGGCTCAAGGACCGTGGCTTGCCGCACAGTGCCGAAGCGGCGATGTGCAAATGGTGGGGGCCGAAGCTGGCTTACGACACGATTCACCAGTGCCTGCTGATGTTCGGACACGGCGGTTACGACCGTGGCGTGATGGAGCAGCGGCTGCGCGACGTGCTCGGGTTCCAGATCGGCGACGGCACGGCCCAGATCATGAAGACGATCATTGCGCGCGCCCGGGCTGGCCGGCAGGCCGTGCCGATCTGAGGGCATTGGCGCGGGCGGTAGTCGCGGCATCACCATAACGATACGAACGACACGACAGCACAGGAGACGATGCAATGGAATTTGACGCGGTGTTGCTTCCCCCAAGGCGCGAGCAGAGCGTGGCACGTGGCTGGTGGCCCGAACGAACGATTAACGATGCACTCGATGCTGCGGTGGCCGCGTCGCCCGGCAAGATCGCACTGACGGCCGTGTCGACAGCCACGGGGCAGACCCAGTGCCTCACCTACGCCGCGCTCGCGGACGGTGCCGAGCGTCTGGCGCTGGGGTTGATGCGGCGTGGCGTGGGCCGTGGCGATGTCGTTGCCTGCCAGTTGCCCAACGGATGGCAGTTCGCGGTGACTTATCTGGCTTGCGCCCGGATCGGTGCGGTGCTAAATCCGCTGATGCACATCTTCCGAGAGCGGGAGTTGTCCTTCATGTTGCGCCACGGCGAGGCGAAGGCGTTCATCGTGCCCCGCCAGTTTCGGGGGTTCGATCATGCCGCGATGGCGCGAGCCCTGCAGCCGGATTTGCCGGACCTGCGACACGTCATCGTGGTCGATGGCGAAGGCTTTGGCGACGATAGTTTCGATGCCGTGCTCATGGCGGGCGAACCTGCTGCATCGCGCACCGAGCAGGCCGCCATGCAGGCGGCGCGAGCCCATCCGGACGACGTCATGCAGTTGATGTACACCTCGGGGACGACGGGTGAGCCCAAAGGGGTGATGCACAGCGCGAATACCACGTTCTCGAACATTCTCGCTTATGCCGAACGTATGCGCCTCGGTCGCGACGACGTCATCCTCATGGGCTCGCCCCTCGCACACCAGACCGGCTTCATGTACGGACTCATGATGCCGGTGATTCTTGGGGCGAGCGCCGTGATGCTCGATATCTGGGACCCGGCCAATGCTGTGCGGCTCATCCGCAAGCACGGTGTGACGTTCACGATGGCGTCGACACCGTTCCTCTCCGATCTGACGAAAGCGGTGGCGGCCACTGGCGAGTGCGTGCCGAGCCTGCGTGCATTCCTGTGCGCGGGGGCGCCGATTCCCGGCCCCGTCGTCGAGCAGGCACGCAGCGTACTTGGCGCGAAAATCGTCTCGGCATGGGGGATGACGGAGAACGGCGCGCTCACGCTGACACGTCTCGACGATGACGACGAGCGGGCCTCGACGACCGACGGTTGCCCACTTCCCGGCGTGGAGTTGCGAGTGGTCGATGCGCAGAACGACGAGTTGCCCGCCGGTGAGACGGGGCGTTTGCTCGTGCGCGCCTGCTCGAACTTCGGTGGCTACCTGAAGCGCGCGCAATGGAACGGCACCGACGATAACGGCTGGTTCGACACCGGCGACATGGCATGGCTCGACGCGACCGGCTACGTGCGTATCGCCGGGCGCAGCAAGGACGTGATCATTCGCGGCGGCGAGAACATCCCCGTCGTCGAAATCGAAGCGCTCCTGTACCGGCATCCGGCGGTTGCCTCGGTGGCTATCGTCGCGTATCCGGACGAGCGTCTTGGCGAGCGCGCCTGCGCGGTCATCGTGCCGCGCGCCGGCGAATCGATCGACCTCGCGGCGGTGACCGGTTTCCTCGCGTCGCACAAGGTTGCCCGGCAGTACTGGCCCGAGCGGATCGAAGTTCGCGACACGCTCCCGACGACACCCACGGGTAAGATACAAAAATTCAAGCTGCGCGAAATGCTCGACACATCTCGCGCAGAGACGACTGAACGCACACCTTGAGGACGAGTGGCCAATGATATCGAAGGGACTGGATAGCGAATCGTTCGAGCTGTTGCTCGCGGCGGTGCAACGTTTCATCCGCGAGCGGCTGGTGCCTGCCGAGAACGACGTGGAGGCGCACGACGACGTGCCCGCCGCGATCGTCGACGAAATGAAGGAGATGGGTCTGTTCGGTCTGTCGATCCCCGAGGAATTCGGCGGCATCGGCCTGTCGATGTCGCAGGAAGTGCGGGTGGCTTACGAGTTCGGGCAGACGTCGCTCGCGTTTCGCTCTGTGTTCGGCACCAACGTCGGCATCGGCTCGCAGGGCATTCTCATGGACGGCACCGAGGCGCAACGGCGCGAGTTGCTGCCGCGCGTGGCCAGCGGCGATCTGATCATGTCGTTCGCGCTCACGGAGCCGGACGCAGGGTCCGATCCAGCCGCGCTCAAGACGCGCGCGGTGCTCGACGGCGATACCTACGTGCTCGATGGCGTGAAGCGCTACATCACCAACGCGCCGCGCGCCGGGGCCTTCACCCTGATGGCGCGTACGGGCGGAGAGGGCGCAGGCGGCATCTCCGCCTTCATCGTGCCCGCCGATACGCCGGGTTTGTCGCTGGGCAAGCCGGACAGGAAGATGGGCCAGCGGGGAACCAAAACCTGCGACGTCGTGCTGCAAGGGGCACGCGTGCCGGCGGCAAACATCATCGGCGGCACGGCGGGCAAGGGCTTCAAGACAGCCATGAAGGTCCTCGACCGTGGGCGCTTGCATGTCGCGGCGCTCGCGTGCGGCATGGCGCAGCGCATTCTCGACGAGTCCGTGGCCTATGCGCGCGAGCGCAAACAGTTCGGGCAGCGTATCGGCGACTTCCAGCTTGTGCAGGCAATGCTCGCGGACAGCCAGGCCGAGCTCTACGCCGGATGGTCGATGGTGCAGGACTGCGCACAGCGCTATGACGCGAAGCCGGTAGGCCAGCGCGATGCCGATGTCAGCATGCGCGCGTCGTGCGCCAAGCTTTTCTGCACCGAGATGGTCGGCCGCGTTGCCGATCGCGGCGTACAGGTGCATGGCGGAGCCGGCTACATCAACGAATACAAGGTCGAGCGCTTCTATCGCGATGTGCGTCTGCTGCGCCTATATGAAGGGACCACGCAGATTCAGCAACTGATCATCGGGCGTGCCCTGATGCAGGACGACTGACGCGTCGCAGGTCGTCGGCCTTGCGCTGATGTGCGACGTGTCGACGCGTGCACGTCGCGCATCACGGTGGTGCGTGCGCGGCGCGTGCTGCACCGCCGTGCACTGCTGCGGTGCAGCAGATCCATTGAGACTTTCGGGCATTTCCCATAGACAAACATCCTGCTCTGCGTTGCCGGACAACGCGCTGATCGGATTCGTGCGATAGCTGGCACGCTTGTTGCGTTGCTGTGAATGCCAGCGGCAAAGACGTCGCCGGCATTGAATTCAGGTGCGGCGTCAGGCGAGAGCGCTTTCGACGCACCCACAGGACAACGGCGTCCCTCCGTGCTGCGGCACGGTCGGACGCCGTTTTGTTTTTCGGGCGCTGCAAGCGCTGCAACAGGAGAAGACAGCATGCGCAAACCTCGTCTGGTCGTCATCGGCAACGGCATGGCCGGCATCCGCACGCTCGAAGAGCTGCTGGAGATTGCACCGAATCAGTACGACATCACCGTGTTCGGCGCCGAGCCGCATCCGAACTACAACCGGATCCTGCTCTCGCCGGTGCTTGCCGGCGAGCAGTCGTTTGCCGACATTGTGCTCAATCCGCTCGACTGGTATGCGCAGAAGGGCATCACGTTGCATCTGGGCAAGGAAGTCACGCAGATCGATCGACCGCGCCGCGTGGTGCGCTGTGCCGACGGCACCGAGGCGCCGTACGACCGCCTGCTCATCGCCACAGGCTCGAGTCCGTTCATTCTGCCCGTGCCGGGCAAGGATCTCGACGGTGTGATTAGCTATCGCGACATTCGCGACACCGAGATCATGATCGAGACGGCGTGCAAGAAGCGCCATGCCGTCGTGATCGGCGGCGGCCTGCTCGGACTGGAAGCGGCCAACGGGCTCAAGCTGCGCGGCATGGACGTCACTGTCGTGCATCTGGCCGACACCCTGCTCGAACGCCAGCTCGACAGCACGGCGGGCAAGCTCCTGCAGCAGTCGCTCGAGGCACGCGGTCTCGCGTTCCGGCTGGCGCATCAAACGTCTGCGATTCTCGACAACGGTGCCGGTGGCGTGCGCGCCGTGCAGTTCGGCAACGGCGAAGAGATTGCCGCCGACCTGGTCGTGATGGCGGCGGGCATTCGGCCGAATACGACGCTTGCCGAAGCGGCCGGCCTGCATTGCTCGCGTGGCATTGTCGTGTCGGACACACTCCAAACCTACGATCCGCGCATTTACGCCGTGGGCGAATGCGTAAGCCATCGCGGCGTGGCTTATGGCCTGGTGGCCCCGCTGTTCGAGCAGGCCAAGGTCTGCGCCAACCATCTGGCCCTCATGGGCATTGGCAGCTATCGGGGCTCGGTACTGTCGACGAAGCTCAAGGTCACGGGCATCGACCTGTTCTCGGCGGGTGACTTTCTCGGCGGCGAAGGCACCGAGGAGATCGTGTTGTCCGATCCTGCGAGCGGCGTCTACAAGAAGCTCGTGATTCGCGACGACAAGCTCGTCGGCGCGTGTCTGTACGGCGACACGGCCGATGGCGCGTGGTACTTCAAGTTGCTGCGCGAAGGGCGCGCGCTGGGCGAACTGCGCGAGCGCATCATGTTTGGCGAGTCCAGTGTCGGCGACGTTGGCACCCAAGGGCAGAACCGCGCGTCGGCCATGTCGGATACCGACGAAGTATGCGGATGCAATGGCGTTTGCAAGGGCACCATCGTGCGCGCCATCACCGAGAAAGGCTTGTTCACGCTCGACGAGGTGAAGAAGCACACGAAGGCCGCGAGTTCCTGCGGGTCGTGCGCCGGACTGTGCGAGCAGATTCTGATGAGCACCCTGGGCTCGACCTACGACGCCACGCCGAAGGAAAAGGCGGTATGCGGCTGCACCGATCTGTCGCATGCGGACGTGCGCCGTGCAGTGCGTGAGCATCGGCTCACGACTCACCGTGCTGCCTTCGACTTCCTTGAATGGCGCACGCCCAACGGCTGCGCGACGTGCCGTCCTGCGCTGAACTACTACATGCTGAGCACGTGGCCGAAGGAGGCCGTCGACGATCCGCAGAGCCGCTTCGTCAACGAGCGTGTGCACGCAAACATTCAGAAAGACAACACCTTCTCGGTCATCCCGCAAATGAAGGGTGGCGTGACGAATTCGAGCGAACTGCGCCGCATCGCCGACGTGGCGGACAAGTATCAGATTCCGATGGTCAAGGTCACGGGCGGGCAGCGTATCGATCTGCTCGGCGTGAAGAAGGCAGACCTGGTGAATGTCTGGCGCGATCTCGGCATGCCGTCGGGACACGCTTACGGCAAATCGATCCGCACGGTGAAGACATGCGTGGGCAGCGAGTTCTGTCGCTTCGGCACACAGAACAGCACGCAGATGGGCATCGATCTGGAGACGATGCTCGCGAACATGTGGTCGCCGCACAAGGTCAAGCTGGCCGTGTCAGGCTGCCCGCGCAATTGCGCGGAGGCCGGGATCAAGGATGTGGGCGTCATCGCGGTCGATTCGGGCTGGGAGCTTTATGTCGGCGGCAACGGCGGCATCAAGACCGAAGTCGCGCAGTTCCTCGTCAAGGTGAAGACGGCCGATGAGGTCAAGGAGTACGCCGGGGCATTCCTGCAGCTCTATCGCGAGGAAGCCTATTACCTGGATCGCACGGTGCACTACCTCGAGCGCGTCGGCCTCGACTACGTGAAGCAGCGCGTGGTCAACGATGCCGCTAATCGGCGCGCACTCCACGAGCGGCTGCTCTTCTCGCTCGATGGCCTGCCCGACCCGTGGCAAGCGCGCATCGACGGGGTGCAAGCCAATGAATATCGTCCGCTGACGTCGACCACGCCGGTGAGCGCCGAACCCGCGGCTGTCTGAGGAGAACACCATGACGCTATCCCAACCGATCTGGCTGCATGTTTGCGACGTGGGCGCGATCCCCCGGCTTGGCTCGCGCGTGCTGCCCCATCCGAGCGGCGACATCGCGCTCTTTCGCACCGAGAGCGACAAGGTCTTCGCGTTGCGTGACCAATGCCCGCACAAGGGCGGCGCGCTTTCGCTGGGCATTGTTCACGGTGAGAAAGTGACCTGCCCGCTGCACGCGTGGAACATCGATCTGACGACAGGCCACGCCTGCGCCCCCGATGTGGGCTGCGCACAGCGCTTTGCCGTGCGTATCGACGCGGGCGAGGTGTATGTGTCGCTCGACGAAGCGATGAGCGCCGAGGCGAGCGCCATCGCGGCCCCCGCCTGAAACCCTGATCCCCTGATCCCCTGACACCTTGACACCCTGACCCCTCGCGACTGGCGGAGCCCCCCATGACAACCACCACGCAAACCACCTGCTGCTACTGCGGCGTCGGTTGCGGCATGCTCGTCGAGAGCGACGGCGAGCGTATCGTCGGTGTGCAGGGCGATCCGGCGCACCCGGCGAACTTCGGGCGTCTGTGCAGCAAGGGCATGACATTGCCGCTCACCGCGCAGTCGCTCGCGGGGCGGGTGTTGACGCCCGAACTGCGCACTACGCGCGACGCCCTGCGCGAGCCCGCGACCTGGAGCGACGCGCTGGAGACGGTGGCGTCGCGCTTCGCCGACGTCATCCGCCGTCACGGACCGGACTCGGTGGCGTTCTATGTATCCGGACAGTTGCTGACCGAGGACTACTACGTCTTCAACAAGCTCGCGAAGGGGCTGGTGCGCACCAACAACATCGATACGAACTCGCGACTGTGCATGTCGAGCGCCGTGAGTGCCTACAAGATGTCGCTCGGCGCCGACGGCCCGCCCACGTGCTACGACGATCTCGAAGCTGCCCGTACGGTGCTCTTCGCGGGCAGCAACATGGCGTACGCGCACCCGGTGTTGTTCCGTCGGCTCGAAGCGGCGAAGGCGGCCGATCCGTCGATCCGCTGGATCGTCGTGGACCCGCGCCGCACCGACACGGCGGCAATGGCCGATCTGCATCTGGCCATCGTGCCGGGCACCGACGTTGCGCTCTTTCACGGCATGCTGCACCACCTGATCTGGGAGGGACGCATCGACCGGCGCTACATCGACGCGCACACCGAAGGGTTCGAGGCCCTCAAACAGGTGTTGCGCGCCTATCCGCCGCAACTCGTGGCCGATATCTGCGGCATCGAAGAGTCTGCTTTGCGCCGGGCCGCCGACTGGTTTGGCGAGAGTCCGGCGGCGCTGTCGCTCTACTGCATGGGCCTGAACCAGTCGAGCCACGGCACCGAGAAGAATCTCGCGCTCATTCATCTGCACCTGGCGACTGCACAGATCGGACGCCCGGGGGCAGGGCCGTTCTCGCTCACCGGTCAACCCAATGCGATGGGCGGACGCGAAGTGGGCGGGCTTGCCACCATGCTCGCCGCGCATCGCGAGATCGGCAACGCGGCCCATCGCGCCGAGGTCGAGCGGCTGTGGGGCGTGCAGGGGCTGTCCGACAGGCCGGGCCTGCCCGCTGTGGAGATGTTCGACGCCGTGCGCGACGGACGTGTCAAGGCCATCTGGATCGCCTGTACCAACCCTGTGCATTCGATGCCTGACAGTGCGCGCGTGCGCGAGGCGCTCGCCGCGGCGGAATTCGTGGTGGTCCAGGAGGCGTTTCACCAGACCGATACGGTTCCCTACGCCGACGTGCTGCTGCCGGCGACCAGTTGGGGCGAGAAGTCAGGCACGGTCACGAACTCGGAGCGGCGTATCTCGCGTGTGCGCGCGGCGGTGGCCGCCCCGGGCGCCGCCCGTGCGGACTGGTGGATTGCCAGCGAGGTGGCGCGACGTCTCGCGCCGAAGCTCGACACGTCGCCCGAGCCGTTCGTGTTCCCATCGATCGAGTCTATCTTCGACGAGCATCGTGCGCTCACCGTGGGACGCGACCTTGACATCGGCGGTATCGACTACGCGTTGCTCGACGCGCGCGGACCGCAGCAGTGGCCGTTCCCGGCGGGGGCATCGCAAGGGCATGCGCGGCGCTACGCGCAGGGCGTGTTCGCCACCGATGACGCCCGCGCGCGTTTCCATGCATTCGACTATCGGCCGGTGGCGGAGCCGATCAATGCACGCCATCCGCTACGACTGATGACGGGACGCCTGCGCGATCAGTGGCACGGCATGAGTCGCACGGGACGCGTGGGGCAGTTGTTCGAGCATGCGCCTGAGCCAGCGCTCACGATGCATCCGGCCGATGCCGCGCGCCGCAGCCTGCGCGCGGGCGATTTGGTGCGGTTGTCGAGCCGTCGCGGCGAGCGCGTGTTGACGCTGAGCGTGAGCGACGACGTCGCCTCGGGCACCGTGTTTGTGCCGATGCACTGGAGCGGACAGTTTCTCGGTGGCGGTGGCGTGAACGAAACGACGCTGGGCGCCGTGGACAAATACTCGAAGCAGCCCGAACTCAAGCACGCTGCCGTGCGCGTCGACCCGCTCGCGTTGCCGTGGCGCGTGGCGGCCGTGCGGCGTGGCGACGCCCTGCGGTTGCACGCGGCGGTGCAGCCGTTGCTGGCCGCGCGGCGCTTCGCGACGGTGCGTCTGGAGGGGGACGACCGGATTGTCGTCATGGCCGCCGACAACGCGCCGGATGCGGCATGGCTCGAGCGTCTACACGAGGCACTGGCGCTGCCGCGCGACGAGTCGCTGCTCGAATATCGCGACGCGCGTCGTGCCATGACCAAACGCGTGGCGTGGCGTGAATCGCTGATCGACGGCGTGCTGGTGGCGGGCAGCGAGGCCGACGTTGCCGCGTCGGCGTCGCTACTCGCGCGTGTGCGCGAGACGTCCCCATGGACGCGCGCGCGTCACGCTGTCTTCGTGGCGGATAGCGGGCCGGCGGCGCCGCGCGATCGCACGGTCTGTCAGTGCAGGTCCGTGAAGGCGTCGAGCATCGACGCGGCGATCGACACCGGGGCGGACGTTGCACAGCTCAAGGCGACGCTCGGATGCGGCACGGTGTGCGGCTCGTGCGTGCCGGAATTGCAGCGCATGTGTGCGGCGACGGGCAAAGCGGTGGCGACGAACGCCGTCTGAGTGCGGGATTGCGGCGTTCAATCGGGCGCGTCACGAGAGGATTTCAATTGGGCGACATGCGGAACATCGAGGAATTGAGGGAGAACGATCATGAAGAACGGCAAAGTCACCCTGCTGAGCGCAGGCCCCGGCGCGCTCGATCTGCTCACGTTGCGCGCGGCGCGCGTACTCGGCGAGGCGGATGTGCTGCTCGTCGACGATCTGGCCAATCCGGAGATCGCCACGCTCGCGCCGCAGGCCCGCGTCATTGCCGTGGGCAAGCGCGGCGGCTGTCGCTCGACGCCACAGGCGTTCATCGAACGGCTGATGTGCCGCTTCGCGCGGCGCGGCGCGCATGTCGTGCGCGTGAAGGGGGGCGACGCGTTGATGTTCGGGCGTGCGGGCGAGGAAATATCGGCGCTGCGTCGCGCGGGGGTGCCCGTGGAGATCGTGAACGGCGTGTCGGCGGCGTTCGCCGCGGCGGCGGGTCTGGGCATGTCGCTCACGCATCGCGACCATTGTGCGGGCGTGACGTTCGTCACCGCGCACCGGCAGGACGGCAGTACACCCAACTGGGCGGCGCTTGCAGCGACCGGCACAACGCTGGCGATCTACATGGGGTTGCATCGGGTCGAGGCACTGAGCGAGACGCTGTTGGCGCATCTCGATGCGGCAACGCCGGCGGGCGCGGTGCAGTGGGCGGGCTCGCCACAAGAGCGGCGGCTGGTGACCTCGCTGGGGCGGTTGGCGTCCGACGTGCGCGCCGCAGGCTTCGCCAGTCCGGCCATCCTGCTCGTGGGCGGCGCAGTCGGTGAGGCGGCGCGGGTGGCCCTCGCGCCTGGCCTGACGACGGACGATGCCGCGCGCGACGATGTCCGAAGCGTCGTCGCCAGGGCGGCCTGATTCGTTGTATCTTCACTGGCTATACTGAACAGGGCACGTTCGGATAGGCCAAGAGTCGTCGCCGACGGGGGGCAGCCGCTGCAGCCCTGCGTTGGCGGTGTGGATGGAATTTCACTGACAGGCCAACGGTGTTGGCCCCCACGAAACTTGCCGAAAACACCGGATACCGGGGACGTCGATCCTCAGGCCGACACGTCCCGCACCCCCGCACCCCCTGCCGCCGCCGTAGCAGCGGGGGCGGCGCTCGCGCAGGGCATGTTGCGCGTGCTGCTCGTCACGGATACCGACAAGCCGATTGGCGAGTTGCGGGCCGAGCTTGCGCGACTGGGGTGCGAGATGCTGGTGGAAGTCGCCAAGCCGCAGGCGTTGCCGCGCGTGGTGGAGAGCGAACGTCCTGACGTCGTCATCATCGACACCGAATCGCCGTCGCGCGACACGCTCGAGCAGCTTGCCGTGATGAATGCGGCGGCCCCGCGTCCGGTGTTGATGTTCTCTGCCGACGGCAATCAATCGCTGATCCGTGCGGCCGTCGATGCCGGCGTGACGGCATACTCCGTCGAGGGATTGGCTGCCGAGCGGCTCGCACCGATTCTCGAGGTCGCGCTCGCACGCTTCGCGCATGAGGAAAAGCTGCGTGCGCGACTGGCCAAGGCCGAGACCGAACTGGCTGACCGCAAGCTGATCGACCGCGCCAAGCGGCTGCTGATGGATCGACGCAAAATTTCCGAGCAGGAGGCCTACGCCATCCTGCGCAAACGGGCGATGGATCAGGGCGAGAAGCTCGTCGAGGTGGCGCGCCAACTCGTCTCGATTGCCGAATTACTGGGATAGACACTGCTCATGTCGACGTCATCATGGTTGGCTTCTGACGCGCAATCGCTCGACGGTGCGCCGGAGAAACGTCATTTGCGCGTGGGATTCATCGCGCTGTCCGATGCGGCGCCGCTGGTCGTGGCGAAGCGTCTGGAGTTGGGGCACGAACATGGGTTGACCCTTGAGCTGAGCCGTGAGTCGTCGTGGGCGGCGGTGCGCGACAAGCTGCTCACGGGGGAGCTGGATGCCGCGCATTCGCTGTATGGGCTGGTGTACGGCGTGCAGTTGGGCATTGGCGGCCCGCGTGAAGACATGGCCGTCCTGATGGTGCTCAATCGCAACGGGCAAGCCGTGACGGTGACGCCGTCGCTGGCCGAAGCAATGACGCGCGTGGGCGACTTGCGGGGGGCGCTCGCGTCGCTCGGGCGCAAGCCGGTCTTCGCGCAGACATTCCCGACGGGCACGCACGCGATGTTCCTCAATTATTGGTTCGCCGCGCAGGGCATCGACCCGCTCACCGAGATTTCCAGCATCGTGATACCTCCGGCGCATATGGTCGCGGCAATGGAGGAGGGCGGTCTCGACGGGTTTTGTTGCGGCGAGCCGTGGCACGCCGTGGCGCAGGCGCGCGGATTGGGACGCACGGTCGCGGTGTCGAGCGACATCTGGCCGAACCATCCCGAGAAGGTACTGGCTTGCCGCCGGGATTTCGTTGCGCGCTACCCCAGAACGGCGCAGGCACTGGTTCGCACGCTGCTCAGCGCCTGCCGCTGGCTGGATATGCCGGGGCACCGGGCCGAGGCGGCGGGCTGGTTGGCCGAACCGGCGTGGGTCGGCGCGCCACGCGATCTGATTGCGGCGCGCCTGCTGGGCGACTTTGGACGTCTGTCAGGCAGACATGCCTTGCTGCCCGTGAGCTTCTTCGACGAGGGCGTGGTGAACTACCCGCATCCATCGGACGGGATGTGGTTCATCGCGCAGTACCGTCGCTGGGGCATGGTGGGCGATGACGCGGTGGCCAACGCTGCGCAGACGGCGGCCGCGGTGAACCAGACGGCGTTGTTCGAGGCGGCGGCACGCGCCGAGGGGGTCCCGGTGATGGCTTCGTCCGCACGCGACGTGCTCTGCGACGGCAAGGTCTGGGATGCCGCCAGTGCCGCCGATTTGCGCGCATACGTTGACGGGTTTGTCATCCGTGCGCGGTGATGCCTGAGATCGGATGGGGCGGCGGTCGCTGACGGGCACACCAGCGAGGACGAAGGCGCTTGAATGCGCGCCTTCGTCCGGGCGATGAACGCTGTTCGGGGGAGGCACGCACGTCCGTCGACCTGGACGGCGACGGCCTTGGGGATGGGCTCAGACCTTCTTGACGAATTCCGATTTCAGGCTCATGGCGCCGAAGCCATCGATCTTGCAGTCGATATCGTGATCGCTGTCCACCAACCGAATGTTCTTCACCTTGGTGCCCATCTTGATGACGCCGCCCGAGCCCTTCGGCTTCAGGTCTTTGATGACGGTCACGGTATCGCCATTTTGCAAGAGCGTTCCTGTGGCGTCGCGATAAACCCGTTCGGCTGTCTCCGTCACTGCCGCCGCCTGCGTCGACCATTCATGGGCGCACTCGGGGCATACGTAGGCGCCGCCGTCTTCGTAAGTGAATTCGGAGTTGCATTTCGGGCAAGGGGGCAAGGCGCTCATGTCGGATAGTCCTTAAAGGCTGACGAAGGCAATAAAACGCGAAAGTATAGCGCTGCTTGAGGATCGGCCTGCTCGGCGAGGTCGGCTTGGCCGACTTGGGAGGCACGATCGGCATTTCGCTGACATCCCTAATTGATTCAAAAAAACAGATTGTGGATACTTCGATCATCGATCGTTCGAGGTCGACACCTATCCTGCCAACACCTCCGTCTCCACCATGGTCGACGAGACCCGCTTCCCAATCCGCAAGGAATGTCCGCCTGGTGCGTGTACCTGTGATCGCGAGAGCCTCATGCGGGACCCGTCTGGAGATCGGCGCGTTCTGCTGTTGACGCAGGCGGAGGAGAAACGGCTGATCGAGCGCATCGAGGCCGTGACCAGCTACGCCGATCTGAAGCACGTGGCGGACCTGATGCAAGCCCAACTCGGTATCTTGCTGCAGATTGCGCCCAGTCTGAATGAAGTCCGTACGGTGCGAGGCATCAATATCCAATTGGAAGCACAACCGGGACTCTGCAGGAAGATCCGGGCCTCGATTCCCGCGGCTGTTCGACGGTGTCTCGATCGTCGCCCGGGCATTGCTTACGCGATCCTGGATGCGCGCGATTTGCTGGGCGGCGGTCAATGAACATCTGGCCGCTTGCATAAGTTGCGTATCGCAACTATATTGGTTGCGATACGCAACTTATAGGGAGTGGAGCTATGGACCTCGTCGATCTTCCCGGCAAGTCTCGGGACGCGGAGATTCTGGAACTTCGTGACTTTTCCCGCAAATTGGTTCGTGAGCTTGGATTCATGCGAGCGACGCTGGCCGATAGCGATCTCGCCCCGTCTGCGGTTCACGCGATTATTGAAATCGGAGCGGCGCCGGGGATCAGCGCCAAGGACCTTGGCAACATCTTGCGCCTGGATAAATCGAATACGAGCCGGCAAGTGGCGAAATTGGAAGCCGGCGGGCTGTTGATGCGTACGACGGCAAACGAAGACGCCCGCTCGTCCGAACTTTACTTGACCGAGGCGGGGCAGAGGCTTCGACGACGCATCGACCGTTTTGCGACGGATCAGGTGTCCCGCGCGCTCAGGCGTATCGTGCCTGCGGATCAGGAGGCGTTGGTTCGCTCCCTTGCGTTGTACGCGGATGCGCTTGCTCAAGACAACTCGGCCAAAGGCGCTTCCGAAGGGGACGAATCGATACGGCTGGTCGAAGGTTATCAACCCGGTTGCATTGGCGACATTGTCAGCTTGCACGCCCGCTTTTACTCGGCGCACTGGGGGTTCGGCGCGTTCTTCGAGAAGAAGGTGGCAACGGAGTTGAGCGAGTTTGCGAGTGCGCTGCCCGCCGATGGCAAAGCGTTGTGGCGCTACGTTGAAAATGGTCGCACGCTCGCCTCGCTGGCCATCGACGGTCATGTCGAAACGGGCCTTGCGCATTTGCGATGGTTTATCGTCGACGATTCGTTACGCGGGTCAGGGGTTGGACGACGACTGATGTCGAGCGCCATGCGATTTGTCGACGAACGTTTTCGCGAGACCTATCTATGGACGTTCAAGGGCTTGGATGCAGCTCGTCATTTGTATGAGTCGTTCGGCTTTCGATTGGCCGACGAGTCCGAGGGCGAGCAATGGGGAAGCAAGGTCATTGAGCAACGGTTTTGTCGGCGTGCCGGCTGACACTTCGCTGCCATTGCGTCGGCGTTCCGAGCGATGAAGTGCGGCGCTTATCCGGTGGCCACGATCACATGGGCCTGAATTTTTCCTGACACGGGGCCTTCGCCATGGCGTCGGGAAATGGCTTGAGTGGCCCGGTCGGTCGCGAGTTCAAGCGCACTGGCGTCGCGCGTTTCGATTTCGTTGCGCAGCGGCGTTCCGAGGCAATAGGCGGTGGCGGCGTCCCGTGCCGAGGCCGCGCAGCTCACCTTTTCGCGGGTCTCGATCTCGATGTGGGTGAACCCGGCGCGACGCAGGTCTTCGCGGATCTGCGCGACGTCGTGATAGCCGTGCGGCGTACGCGCCAGAAATCTCGGTGGGTCGTGGGGAAACAATGTGCCGATGGCGTGGGTGACCTCATCGGCAAAGTGGTTGTCTTCGATGCGATCCCAGACGTTGAAGACGAAGCGTCCGCCCGGCGTCAACACGCGGCGCGCTTCGGCGTAACCCGCGATGCGGTCGGGGAAAAACATCGCGCCGAACTGGCAGCAAACGACGTCGAATGACGCATCGTCGAACGGCAGGTCGAGCGCGTCGGCTTTCCTCCATTCGATGCGGCGATCGATCGTCTGCCTGCTCGCTGCATAGTCGAGCATGGGCTGATTGAGGTCGGTTACTGCGTAGCGTGCGTCTGCGCTGAGCTTTGGCGCAAGCGCTCGTGTGAGCGCGCCAGTGCCGGCCGCGGTCTCCAGTACCGATATGGGCGAGGTGTTGGCCACAAGCATTGCCAGGTCGGCGGCATAGGCCTCGAAAATCAGGGGGACCATTAGCGTGTCGTAGCGCTTCGGGATCGACCCCGCAAATACCTTATCGCGATCGGCCATGATGCTCTCCTTGAAAACGTCCGGCGCTGCTCCGGATTTTTCATTCTAGGTGGCCCATGCTGCGAGAGGGGGTGTTCCGTCAGCGAAAGCGTGGTGTATCCGGAACGATAGACCGCCGTCGGCCGTGCGATCGATGTGCTTTCGAAGGCATCGAAGCCCTGAGGCTATTGCCAGTGGGTGGGCAGGTTTGGCGAGGCCGTCGCTTTGTTCCGGCGGGTCAGGCGGGGCGTCGATGCGCTGCAAGGCATGTGTCGCCGTGGCAAGACGCGCATCGGTTGTCATCCTGCCATCGAGGAATGGTCGCTCGCGCCGGCGACTTCGTTGGAACCGCGACGCTTGCACGTAGACAATGAAAAAACCCGTCGACCTTGCGGCCGACGGGTTTTCAAATTTGGTTGCGGGGACAGGATTTGAACCTGTGACCTTCGGGTTATGAGCCCGACGAGCTGCCAGACTGCTCCACCCCGCGTCTGAGAAATGAGATATTACGGGTAATCCGCGCATCGTGTCAAGGAATCGTGACATTAAATTTGTGGACTCCCGAAAATTCATGCGCGCGGCGTGCATGTTCACCGGCTCCTGCGCGCAAGACTTGTGAATCGACGTTCGCGCGCAGACGCGCTTTACCAGCGAACGGTGGCGCCGGCCTGCACCGAGTGCGAGAGCGACGCGGGATTCAGGCCGCGTTTGTAGCCGACGTCCAGATCGAGATCCGTCGTGGGGCTGTAGATCGCACCGACCAGTGCATAGGCGGGCTTCGTCTTGGTGGTCGGATCCGGCTGGGTGGCGAGGCCGATGTCGGCGACCAGACGCAATGTGGGCGTTGCACTGAAGAGCACGGCCGTGGACGCGTTCCACAGGCTCTGCCGATTGCCGATGCTGTTGTTGTTCCACGTGTAGCCTGCGTTGGCGAGGAATGTCCAGCGCCCCAGGGCATATTGCATCAACAGATTCGCGCCGGTCGTGGCGCGACCGTTGCCGAGGCCCCGATCCTGGCTGGCGGTCGGCAGTGAGACGAAGGGCTTCAGGCCGAGGCTCCATCGCTCGCGCTCGAGAAAGCGCCATTTGGCTTGTAGCTGGAGATCGGCGACGCCGCTGGTCCAGCCGTCGCCATCAGGTCGCGTACGCTGATAGGGCGCCTGAACGGCGACGTCGAGATTTGGCAGCACGCCATACGTCAGCGTGCTACTCCATTGCTGCTGGCGCGATGTCGGTAGCGTCATCCATTCGCTGTTCAGTTCCAGTTGCCAGTTGCCGGTGTCCTGTGTGCCGGTGTCGTCCGTGACGAGTGGATTCGCGGCTTGCGCGGCAAGCGGTGTCAGTGCTGCGGCGAGGATCAGAAGCGGCTTCATCGAAAATTCCTGTGGGCGATTCGCTCGTCACGGCGTCAACGTGCGGAAATCTGTCGGGCGGATCGTACGGGCGGTGTGTGACACGGTCAATCGAATCGCGTTGCATGTGTCGTATTCGAGATCGGCCTGCTGTGCGCGTTACGCGAGTGATTTCGGCGTGATGAACGAGGGCTGGCCGCTGCTGCCGATGGCGCGATGCAGGTGATAAACTTCGGGCCCGCTATTCGATGTGCACGACGTCCCGACGTCCCGGCGCATCGCGCATTCCTTCATGCAAGCCAGAAGTCATCTCATATTCGGCATCGGCGCAACGTGGCTGATGCATCGCACCGGGTGGGCTGCGAGCGTTCACGCCTGGCCGCTGACGCTCGTCGGCGCGTTGTTGCCCGACATCGATCACCCGAAGAGCCTGCTGGGGCGCCGCGTCGCGCCGCTGTCGCTTGCGATTTCCGGTGTGTTCGGCCATCGCGGGATGACGCATTCGTTGTTGCTGCCGGTGCTCGCTGTCGTTGCCTGTCTGCACGGTTGGGGGCGCGTACCCGCGTGGATGTTGGCTTTGTGCGGCGGGTATGTGTCGCATCTGCTGGCGGACTGGCTCACGCCTTCCGGGGTGCCGCTATGTTGGCCGTTGCGAACGCGATTCCGTTCGCCGATTTACGTCAGCACGGGATCGGTTGCGGAGTGGTGGGTGGCCGCCGCAGTCGCGTTCGCCATGTGGCGGTGGTGGTGACGGTGACTGCGCGCGGGTAGTGAAGCGAGGCGTATCGTTTAGCGCCAGGCCAGAGGGGGCTCGTCCATCAGCGCTACTTGCTCGCGTAGTTCCAGGATGCGGTCTTGCCAGTAGCGCTGCGTGTTGAACCAGGGGAAGGCGGCGGGGAACGCAGGATCGTCCCAGCGGCGCGCCAACCAGGCGCTGTAGTGCAGCAGGCGCAGCGTGCGCAATGCCTCCGTCAGATGCAACTCGCGGGGATTGAAGTCGGCAAAATCCTGGTAGCCGGAGAGAACTTCATCGAGCTGAATGGTCATCTCCGAGCGCGTGCCCGAGAGCAGCATCCACAGATCCTGCATGGCTGGGGCCATGCATGTGTCGTCGAAATCGACGAAATGCGGGCCGGCGTCGGTCCATAAGATGTTGCCGCCGTGGCAGTCGCCATGGACGCGCAGCAATTTCACGTCCCCCGCACGTTCGTACGCGCGACCGATGCCGGCGAGCGCCAGGTCGGCGATGCTGCGCCAGGCGTCGCGCAAGTCGGTCGGAATGAAGCGGTTCGTCCATAGGTAGTCGACCGGGACGCGTCCGTAGCTGTCTACGTTCAGTGTGATGCGGTGACGAAACGGCTGGGTGGCGCCGAGCGCATGGATGCGACCAAGAAAGCGGCCGAGCCAGTTCAGTGTGTCGGGATCTTGAAGTTCGGGAGCGCGGCCGCCGCGACGCGGGAACAGGGCGAAGCGGAAGCCGTTGAAGTGATGCAAGGTCTCGCCTCGCGTTTCCAGTGGGGCAACGACGGGAATCTCATTATGGGCGAGCGCCTGCGTGAAGGCGTGCTCTTCCAGAATGGCGTCGTCGGTCCAGCGTTCCGGGCGGTAGAACTTCGCGATCAGGGGCGGGCCGTCTTCCATGCCTATCTGATAGACGCGGTTCTCATAGCTGTTGAGTGCGAGCAGGCGTCCGTCGCTGAAATGACCGAGTTGTTCAACCGCTGCGATGACCGTGTCGGGCAGGAGCGTCGCGAACGGATGCGTGCGTGCGCAGGGGGCTTGGGAGAGATCGGTATTCATGAGCGCTATTGTGCCAAAGGCGATGGGGTTGACGCCGGTTCTTCTCCATCGTCGCCCTATCGTTGTTTCGGTTGCGCAGGGGAGGGCGCAGATCCGAGGAGGGGCTGGAACGCGGGAAAATGCGGGGTTTTCAAAATAGTTTCACAAAGGGCTTGCGCGGTTTGGCGAACGTGACTAATATCTCGTCTCTCGCAACGACGGCGACGCAGCGCAAGCAGCGAAGCGGTTGGGGCGACGGGCTGGAAAGCCCGGTGGTTGGTGGTTTTGACGTTTGTGAGTCGCTCCGGCGGCGAGCGAAAAAACTGTTGACGACGACGAGAAGCTGCGACATAATCTTGCTTCTCTGCTGCAGATGCAGCGACGCAGAAAACGAAGCGACGGCGCGGTAAGTGTGTGACGAAGCGAAGTTCGATGCGATTGATCTTTAAAAACTAGACAACCGATAAGTGTGGGCACTCGATGAATGGTGCGTCTGCTTCGGCAGATAAGCTTTAAATTTATTGAGGCTCACATAGTAATAGG
>NZ_JAYRUC010000030.1:0-54381 GCF_041919235.1 Pandoraea sp. | reverse complement strand
TGGGTCAGACGGGCAAGATCGTGGCGCCGCAGTTGTACGTTGCGGTGGGGATCTCGGGGGCGATTCAGCACCTGGCGGGGATGAAGGATTCGAAGGTGATCGTGGCGATCAACAAGGATCCGGAAGCACCGATCTTCTCGGTGGCGGACTACGGACTGGTGGGCGATCTGTTCACGGTGGTGCCGGAGTTGACGGCGGCGCTGTAAGCGGCCTGTCGTGAGGTGACGTTGCGGGCGGCGCATCAGGCGATGAGCGCCTCCCGCAGCCGATCCGCATGAGGAGACCGGCCGGCGACGGCGCGATGTCTTCATGCGAATCGGAAGGCAATCAAGGAACAGCAATGGACAAGGTCGATTGCGTCGTGATCGGCGCGGGTGTGGTGGGGTTGGCGGTTGCGCGGGCGATGGCCATGGCTGGCCGCGAAGTGGTCATTCTGGAATCCGAGCGCGCGATCGGCACCGGCACGAGTTCGCGTAACAGCGAAGTCATTCATGGCGGTATCTACTATCCTCCGGGCTCGCTGAAGGCGACGCTCTGCGTCGAAGGCAAACACCGTCTGTACGAGTTTTGCGCGTCGCACGGCGTGGCGCATCGCCGCTGCGGCAAGCTGATCGTCGCGACCACCGATCGTCAGGTGGGTGAGCTCGAAGCCATTGCCGCCAACGCGCGCGAGAGCGGTGTCGACGATCTGCAATGGCTTACGGCGGATGAAGTCGCCCAGCGCGAACCCGAATTGCACGTATCTGGTGCATTGCTGTCCCCGTCGACGGGCATTGTGGACAGCCACGGTCTGTTGCTTGCCCTGCAGGGCGATGCGCAGAGCGCGGGCGCCATGCTCGCGTTCGACGCTCGCGTCGTCGGCGCGCGCGTGGGCCATGCAGATGGCATCGAACTGGACGTCGAGACGGAAGGCGTCACGACGACGTTACTTGCCAATGTCGTCGTCAACAGTGCCGGTCTTCACGCTGTAGACATCGCACGCACGTTCGATGGGCTGGCGTCCGAACACATTCCGCCGTGCCATTACGCGAAGGGGAGCTACTTCGCGTGCGCGCAGCGCGCACCGTTTTCGCATTTGATATATCCCGTGCCGGAACCGGGCGGACTGGGCGTGCATCTGACGTTGGATCTTGCCGGGCAAGCCCGTTTCGGTCCGAACGTGGAATGGGTCGATACGATCGACTACACGGTCAATCCGGCAGACGGCGATGGTTTTTATGCGGCGGTGCGGCGCTATTGGCCGAGGCTGGCGGACGGCGCGCTGCAGCCCGGCTATGCGGGCATCCGACCGAAGATCAGCGGACCGGGCGAGGCAGCGGCCGACTTCCGCATCGATGGGCCGGCGGTGCATGGCATCGCGGGACTCGTCAATCTGTTCGGCATCGAGTCGCCGGGGCTGACGGCGTCGCTGGCCATCGCCGAGGCGGTGCGCAAAGCACTTTGATGTGACGCGCGACACGCCGGACGCGGGACGCGACCGGCGGTCGCATCTCGCGCAAGGGCGGCTATCTGGCTAACCCCGTACGTAGTACGTAGTGCTTGCCCGACGGTGCCGCGAGCGCTGCGCGGCATTCCTGTCGAACGCGAATCGTTGTGACGATGGGCCGAAGCGTGCGCCGATCAGCGAACGGCAACCGGCGGCTTCCACGAAGCCGGGTTCGTCCAGAACACACCGCGCAGGCGATCCGTGTCGCCGCAGGGCGTGCTGCGCGTCGGCTTGCTGATCTGGCCCGCGCAGGCGCTGATGTCGCGGCCCGATTGTTGCAGGCGTTTCAGAATCGTATCGAGCATGCCCGATTCGCGCCATTCATTGAGCTTGCGACGGCAAGTCGGTACGGAGGGGTATTGCATGGGCAGCTTGGACCAGCTCTCACCCGTGAACAGCACCCACAAGACAGCATTGGTCAGCGTGCGCTGCTCGACTTGAGGGCGGCCACGTCGTTCCGTACGGACCGGTCGGTCGCAAATCAGATCACGCAGGGCGTGCCATTCAACGTCGCTCAGTTCAGTAAACATAACACCTCGACCCGAAACAAACGGAGGCGCCGCAGGGGGCGAGTCCGGGCTTCACGATCTGGCGGGCCCCTGTGCCAACCGGCACCCGCTTATCAATGAAACCTCGGCCAAGGCGGCGTCGTTCCCCGATGCTGGAAATACAAGCAACAAGCATGCCAGAGCATCGAGTTCTCTCGTGAAGAACGCCGCGGGCGGGTCGAACCACACTGCGAAGGGGGCGTTTGACCAGCAAAAAAACGCCCACTTGGCAGGTGGGCGCAGCTCCTGGGTGGCTATTGGGATAGGCAATCGCAAAAGCGTCAGGAGAAAAGGAATACGTGCCTTTTGGCCAGTCCGGATCGTTTGTTGTTCTCGGTCCTGGTCAGAGTGTCTCGCTCCACATGCGCCAGCTTGTCAAGCTTGCAGGCGCAATGATGACAAAAAGCGCGAGTCGACGCGCTTCGGAATTACCCCCATTGCGGTGCATTGCCCGGGCCGAAGGCGAATCGCCCAAGATGGGTGCCCGTTTGCGCCCCGATAGGGCACTGTGACGCGAGAACGGGCGCAACCCGGCGCGGGCCAGGCGCAACCAAGTCTCGCCACATGAGAAGACGATTGGCGGCGAAGTGCGGTGCGCCGCCGTGGGCGGTGAACGAGTCCGTAGCCTATAATGTGCGCCTTCGATGAATATCGTCCATCGGCTGCGCGGAACCGCCGCACACCGGTCGGCGCCAGTGTGCGCACACGGCATGAGCAACGACAGCGATAACAAATACTCCGTCCCGGGCCTTGAGCGCGGATTGCGCATTCTCATGACGTTCTCGGCGCGCGAGCCCGTGCTGGCCGGGGCCGATCTCGCGCGGCGTCTTGGCATTCCGCGCTCGACGGTGTTTCGCCTGTTGCAGACGCTCGAAGCCGAAGGTTTCATCGAGAAGGCGGGCGACGATCGTCACTACCGGTTGGGCGTGGCGGTGCTGCGCCTCGGTTTTGAGTATCTGAATTCGCTCGAACTGACCGACATGGGCACGCCGGTCATTGAAAAGCTGCGCGATGCGACGGGCTTTTCCAGTCATATTCTGATTCTCGATCAACGCGACGCAGTGTTTGTCGCGAAGGCGGCCAGTCGCGAACTGGTGTTCGGCTCAGTGCGTGTCGGCACCCGACTGCCTGCCCACGCGACGGCCGTCGGGCACATTCTGCTCGGCGACTACTCGCTGGCATCGCTCAAGCAGCTTTACCCGGAACGCAAGCTCGAAGCCTACACGGTGCACACCCCGACGACCGTCGACGCGTTGTACCGCGTGGTGCAGGAAGATATCGCCCGCGGGTACAGCATGAGTCAGGCGTTCTTCGAGCAGAACATTTCGACGATCGCCGCGCCCGTGCGTAATCATCGCGCTCAGATCGCGGCAGTGATCAGCGTGACGATTCCTCAGGCCCGCGTGGAAGCCGATCTGCTCGAGAGCGGCATCGTCGAGAAGGTCGTGTCCGCCGCCGACGAACTCTCGCACAAGCTGAATTACCGCGCGGCGCCTGCGGGCACGGTGCCGATGGCGCCCCGGTAAAGTGCGTGGGGCGTGGGTGACGCCGTAGCGACGGCGAACGCGGCGAGGCGGACGAAAGCCACTGCGTCGGTGCGAGAGCGCGTTCGGGCCGACCCGCCAAGCGTGCGTCAAGCCTCCACGGCCTGACGCCGGTAATCGCCGGGGCGCGCGCCGGTCCACTTACGGAATGCGCGAAAGAACGCGCTCGGATCGGCAAAGCCCAGCGACAAGGCAATTTCCAGCATCGGCTTGGACGTGTGGCACAGCGCGTGAATCGCGAGATCGCGCCGCAACTGGTCCTTGATCGACTGATATGACTGGCCTTCTTCCTCGAGCCGCCGGCGCAATGTCGACGGCGTGGTGTGAAATTCACCTGCCAGCGCTTCGAAGGCCGGCCAGCCATCGGTCGGCATCGTCTTCAGACGTCGCCTGACCCGTGCGACCATGCCCTTCGTGTTCTTGTACTTGAGAATGATGTTGCCCGGGGCGGCGCGCAAGAACTCCTTTACGGACACGTCGTTCTGCACCACCGGCAAGTCCAGACACGTCGCATCGAACTCGATCGCCGTGTGTGGCGCATCGAAAATCAGGCGCGGGGCATACATCGTTCGATACTCGTCGCTGTAGACCGGTTCGGAAAACGCAAAATAGGCCGTGCTCAACGGTACGCGCCGCGCGATCAGCCAGCAGGTGAGCGCGTAGAAGAGAATCAGCAGCGTTTCGTGTCCGAAGATGCGGGGTGCGCGCGCGTCTGCACGCTCGTGCACCTCGAGCCGGGCATGCGTGCCGTCTCGAACCAGATGCATTTCCAGATCGTCGAGCAACAGTCCCATGAAGCGCGCTGCGCGTTGCAGCGCCTGCTCCAGCGTGCGGCAGGTGACGACACTGTGGCACAGCATCGCGAAGCTGCCGACTTTCATGCGGCGTGAATCCTGCCCGAAGAATTCGTCGTCGAGCGCGAGACTGATCAACTGCCACAGGTGCGCGTATCGGTCGGCCGACACGCGGGCGTGCGCATGCGCGAGCAGCGATGGCGCAATATCGGCGGCACGCAGCAAGGCGAGCGGATCGCCGCCGAGCCGCTCGACATGGGCCAATGCGTTGATAACGAAATGTATCGAGATGCTGCCTTTTTCCATGCGTCGCAAAACGGAACGTCGTAGCAGGGGACGCACGAATTCTAGCAGTGCGGCCCCTGTCGACGCTTCCGGTGCCGTCCGAAAACCGGTTCGGCCCTGTCCGATTGTTGTCCGGTTTTGCGTTCGGCGTTGGACGTCGATGCGTGCAAAGGCTTACTTGGGCGCCATGCGCAACGCGCCGTCGAGGCGAATCACTTCGCCGTTGAGCATGACGTTCTCGACGATGTGACGTACCAGCGCGGCATATTCCGAAGGACGTCCGAGGCGCGGCGGGAACGGCACCGACGCGCCCAGCGCTGCCTGCACCTCGGGCGTCATGCCGGCCATCATCGGCGTTTCGAAGATGCCGGGAGCAATCGTCACAACGCGTACGCCAACGCGCGCCAACTCGCGCGCGGCCGGTAGTGTGAGGGCGGCGACACCGCCCTTCGAGGCAGCATAGGCGGCCTGGCCGATTTGTCCGTCGAAAGCGGCGACCGATGCCGTGTTGACGACCACGCCGCGCTCACCCTCGGCGTCGGCGGGGCCTTCGGCCATCGCCGAGGCGGCGATGCGCAGCACGTTGAACGTGCCGATCAGATTCACATTGACGATGCGCGCGAAGCTATCGAGCCGATGCGGGCCTTGCTTGCCCAGAATACGTTCCCCGATGACGAGCCCGGCGCAATTGACCACGCCGTTCAGACCGCCGAATTCGCTTCTCGCCGTATCGACCAGGCGCTGCACATCGTCCTCGCGCGTGATATCGGTCGTGACGAAGCGAGCGGCGTTACCGAACGCGGCGACCTGTTTGGCGCCTGCGTCGGCGTTGATGTCGCCGAGCACGACCTTGGCGCCCGCGTCGACAAACATGCGTGCCGTTGCTGCGCCGAGACCCGACGATGCACCGGTAACGAGAAAGACACGATCCTTGATCTGCATGGGTTGAGATTCCTCGAAGAGATGCGAGATGGCGCTCAGGCTGCGCCGGCCGACGCTTGCGCGGCCTTGGCGATTTCCTGATTGCGCAAGATGAACCGCTGGAGCTTGCCGCTTGGTGTCTTGGGCAGTTCCGTGACGAATTCGATTTCACGCGGATAGGCGTGCGTGGAAAGGCGATGGCGCACGTGTTCCTGCAGCTCGTGCGCGAGTGCGTCCGTCGGTGCGAACTGCGGATGCAACACGACGAACGCCTTGACCAGCTCGGTGCGCGCCGGATCGGGCTTGCCGACCACGGCCGTCTCGACCACCGAAGGATGCTCGATCAGCGCGCTCTCGACATCGAACGGCCCAATGCGATACCCGGCCGACGTAATGACGTCGTCGTTGCGTCCGACAAAGCTGATGCTGCCGTCCGCATTGCGCTCGACGGTGTCGCCGGAGAGGTAGTAGTCGCCGACGAACGCAGGCGTCTCGCGCGACCAGTACCCACTGAACCACATGAGCGGCGATTGCTTGCGATCGAGGGCGAGAACCCCCGGCTGGCCGACCGGGCACTCGCGCCCGTCGTCATCGAGGACGGCCACACGATGGCCCGGCGAGGCGAAACCGGCGGTCCCCGCCTGCACGGGATGGGCGAGCGCGTGGTGGTTGCAGACGACCATGCCGAGTTCCGTCTGCCCATAATGGTCGTGAATGGTCACGCCGAGGTGTTCTGCGAACCAGCGGATGACTTCGGGATTGAGCGGCTCACCGGCACTGGACACGGCACGCAGTTGTCCTTTCAGCGGCGCGGCCGCCTTGTCGCCCCCCGCGATCAGCAGACGGAAGGCAGTCGGTGAGCCGGCCAGATTCGTCACGCCCAGTTTCTGGACGATCCGATACGTGCTTTCGACGTTGAACGGACCGTCGTAAAAGGTGGTGGGGATGCCCATCGCGAGCGGACCGGTCACGGCGTAGTAAAGGCCATAGGCCCACCCGGGATCGGCAATGTTCCAGAAGGTATCGGTCGGTCGCAGATCGACGGCGTCGCGCATGTAACCCACGAACGCCATGATGGCGCGCAATGGCACCATGACCGGCTTTGCGGAGCCGGTGGTGCCCGACGTAAACATCATCAGAAACGGATCGTCGCCACGCCGCAGCACGGGCGCGAAGTCGGGGGTCTGTTGCTCGACCTCGTGCCAGAAGCTGAAGTCGCCCCGCCGTACGCCTTGGCCGCGCGGCCCGCTGACGACGGCGACAGGAGGGCAGTCGGCCACGTCGTCGAGCTTTGCACGATTCGCGCCATCGGTTACCACGAGCTTGCTCTGCGCGGTGTGCAACCGGTGTTCGATCGCCTTCGGCCCGAACGCCGTGAAGAGCGGCTGATACACCGCGCCCGCGCGCCAGGTGCCGAGAATCGTCACAAGCAACTCAGGCGTTCTCGGCAGCAGCCCGCTCACGCGGTCGCCAGACTGCACGCCCTGTTCGCGAAGGAAGTTGGCAAAGCGCGCGGAGAGCGCCTGCAATTGCCGGAACGTCCACGTCTGGCTCGTGCCGTCCTTGCTCTCCCAGAACAGGGCGATGCGCCCCGGCAGCGCGTGGCGGTCGCAACACTCGATGCATGCGTTCATGCCGTCGAGATGGCCGGCCAGCGTGGCGCGCACGGTGGCGTCGAGGTCGAATGCGCGGTAGGCGTCGGTGTAGTCCGCAATCATGGGTCGTCTCCTGTAGTCGGATGCCAGCCGACAACCGCGCGCCCATGAGGGAAGGGCGCGCTCGCGCATGGCAGACCAGCCCTGGCGCCGTCTGGATGGGGACGCGGCGCTCATGGGGCAATGGCGAAATTCATCCTAATGCGTGGCGTCGGCCATAGGCAATGCCCAAACGGGTCAGAGTTTGTGAGGGATTTATCCACTCCGGCGGTGGGGACTTGGGCGGTGTTCGGTCTGCCGCCCAAACAATACGACTCGGGAACCTGCGCCGCGATCAGGGTTTGTCCGAAGGGTTTGTCCGAGGCTGGCTTCGTACCTTTCCGATGGCAATTCCGCTCATGCAATCTGCCGTTTTTGGCTATGGTGCCAATGCGGCGCGATCCCTACACTGGGAGTATCGACAGCGTACGAGCGTCGGCGGTCCATTCGGACAACGTGACGGCGCAGGAGACAGCACATGGATTTCTATACCGAAGACCAACGCATGATTCGCGACATGGCGCGCACGTTTGCCAGCGAGCAGCTCGCGCCCAATGCCGCGCAGTGGGATCGAGACTGCGCATTGCCCGACGCGATGGTGGCGCAGATGGGCGAACTCGGTCTGCTCGGGATGATGGTGCCCGAGGCCTACGGCGGGTCGTACACCGATTACACGGCTTACGCGCTGGCGATGGAGGAGATTGCAGTCGGGTGCGCATCGACGGCCACGATGATGTCCGTCCACAACTCCGTGGGCTGCGTGCCGATTTTGAAATATGGCACCGAAGCGCAGCGCGCGCGCTGGCTACCGGATCTGGCGGCGGGCCGGAAGATCGGGGCGTTCTGCCTGACCGAGCCTCAAGCCGGATCGGAGGCCAATAATTTGCGAACGCGCGCGGAGCGTCGCGGCGACAAGTGGGTACTCAACGGCAGCAAACAGTTCGTGACGAACGGCAAGCGCGCGGCGGTCGCCATCGTGTTTGCCGTGACGGACCCGGCCGCCGGAAAGCGCGGTATTTCGGCGTTCATCGTGCCGACGCATACCCCGGGGTTTGAAGTCGGGCGCCCCGAACACAAGCTCGGAATTCGGGCGTCGGACACTTGCCCGATCACACTGGTCGACTGTGAAGTCGGCGACGATGCGCTGCTTGGCGAACCGGGACAGGGGTTGAAGATTGCGCTGTCCAATCTTGAAGGCGGACGCATCGGCATTGCCGCGCTCGCACTCGGTGTGGCGCGTGCGGCGTTCGAAGCCGCCCTGCAATACGCGAGCGAGCGGCAGCAGTTCGGCAAGCCGATCCGGGAGCATCAGAGCATCGCGAACATGTTGGCCGACATGACCACGCGTATCAATGCCGCGAGATTCCTGATTCTCCACGCGGCGGCGCTACGCACGCAGGGATTGCCGTGTCTGTCCGAAGCGTCGCAGGCCAAGCTCTTCGCGTCGGAGCTTGCCGAATCGGTGTGCTCGGACGCCATCCAGATTCATGGCGGCTACGGTTATCTGGAGGACTATCCGGTGGAGCGTTACTACCGCGATGCCCGCATCACGCAGATTTATGAGGGCACCAGCGAGATTCAGCGTCAGGTCATTGCGCGCGCGTTGGATTGAGTGCGCAGTCGCAATCTGCGCGAGCGACATCCTGATGCGGTGCCACGCGGTGCACATCCATTGAAAGCGTTGGGGGATGGTTGATCTCGGGCAACCGCATGCGACAATGCGGGCTTTGCGGGGGACCGCACAACCCGTTGGAGTCCAGATGCTCGTCGATATCGCCCGTCTATTATTAGACCTCGTCTTCTCGCTGTTCGGCGCCCTGTTGCTGTTGCGCGTATGGATGCAGGCTACGCAGTTACCTCCGCGCAACCCACTCTCGCAGGGGGTGTTCCAGTTCACCAACTGGATCGTGTTGCCGCTGCGGCGTGTCGTGCCGGGTGTCGGCGGGGTCGACTGGGCCTGCGTGATCGGCGCGTGGCTGTGCGCCATCGTCTATCTGGTACTGATCACTGCCGTCGTGGGGGTATCGCCGGTCACGGTGTTCCCGCGTGGCTTGCTGGTCGCGCTGGTGCTGGTGGCCAAGTGGGGCGCCAACCTGGTGATGTGGCTGACGTTGCTGATGGCGGTGCTGTCGTGGGTCAATCCGCGCGCGGCCGCTGCGCCGATTCTTCAGCACTTGCTCGACCCGCTGCTGCGCCCGATCCGTCGCGTCATTCCGATGGTCGGCGGCTTCGATCTTTCGCCGCTGGCGCTATTCCTGCTGATGCAGATCCTGGTGATCGTGCTCGCGCGCTTAAACCTGTTCTTCGCGATGCTGTGATGCGTCGGCAGGCAGCGCCGCTGCCTGCTCCAATTCAAACGTCTCATGGGCCTCGCCCGCCGGTGACGCCGTCCTGGCGGGGCGGTCGCTGAGGGCATGCGCCACCACGGGCGCCGCGCGCTGCGAGGTTGCCATCGCCAGCCGCGGCGTCTCCATACGTTCGCCAACCGGGCGCGCCAACCCCAGACGGCGCAACACCCGGCGACCATCCTCGGTCACGATCACCTTGGCTTGTCCCTCGGCGACATCCAGATGCACCAGGCGCGCTTGTTCCAGCGCAGCGAGATCTGGCGGCTCGAGCGCGTCGGCATCGATGGGGCCAAGGGATGCGGCCGCAAGCAACAGCGTGGCGATTTCATGCGGACTCAGCATGGTCATGCTCCTTGAGGCGAATTCTTCACGTCAGCGTACAGGGCAGATGTAAGCCCACGACTACGCCATATTTACTGCCCGTTACAGCGAATACACCCGATATCGCCAATACGCGGCCGATCAAGCCTTCTCAGGTAGTTCTGCAACGGCCTTGCCATGGGCGCGCCCCGGCCCCGGGCTCGACCCTTCACGCCGATTAAAAAAACTACCGCGCGGTGGCACCGTACGCCTCACTTCGGATCGCAAACCGTCCGGCAAGTTCGTTCATTCGGGTTTCCCCTAGTATGCCCGGGTTGTACGTCTTTTGCGTGGCCTCCCTCCTTGTTTTGACAGGGTTTGCGCCGCATCAGTGGGGAGCACACCGGCGTTCCGACGGCATTTGAACTATTTTTTTTCTTTTGACGGGGTGCCGATGAAAATATACTTTCTTTCACTCCAATGGATTGCCCGACCCCATGATTGACGCCGACTCGATGCCCGCCGATCTACCGCTCACCGAGCGCATCGTGCGTACCATGCCCGATCTGACGCCCGCGCAACAGCGCATGGCGGCGTTCGTGCTCGATAACACGTTTCGTGCGGCGACCATGCGAATCGACGAATTTGCCGACGCCGTCGGCGTGTCGCTGGCCACGGTCAATCGTTTCGCGCGTGCCCTCGGCTTCGACGGCTATCCGCAATGCCGGGCGGCGATGGTGCGCGGATTCGAGGCGACGCTGGCACCGATCGAGAGCCTGCGCACGAGCAAAGCGCAGGCGAGCGCCAGCGCCGATGTGATGGCGGCTTCGCTGGCGCAGGCAGCCGAGAATCTGGACTGGTCGCGTCGTGCCCTCGATGCAGGGACGTGCGAGCGTGCGGTCGACGCGATTCTGCAGGCGCGGCGCGTCTATGTCCTGGGGCTGGGGGCGAGCGGTTACCTCGCCGGCCTGCTGCATCATGGCCTCGATCCTTATTGCGAAAACGTGCAGGCCGTGGTCGGGGCGGGCGGGTCGACGCATGCGGCTCGTCAACTCTTCAAATTGCGCGAGGGCGATCTGGTGATCGCGCTCGCCTTCCCGAGATACGTGTCGGACACCATCACCCTGTGTCGTCGCCTGCGTGGGCGCGGCGTCCCCGTGATCGTGTTGACGGACAGCCCGACATCTCCGCTGGCGCCGCTGGGCGACATCGTGATTTTCGTGCGCAGCAAGCCGCGTCTGTCGAGCAATTCCGAAGCGAGCGTGCTGGCGATGATCGACGCGCTGTGCGACGCCGTCGCTCAGCGCGCCAAACACGCCGTGGACCGCGCGACCGAACTCACCGATTTCCTGCTGCCGTGGCTCGATTCGGCGTCGCTGGCCTCGGCGGCAACGGCAAGTGCCCCGGCCAACGCTCCGGCGGGCGCGGCCGTGCGCCGCGTCGTTGCACCGCAGCGCACGTCTGCCACCAACGCCAGCAACGCCAGCAACACCACGGCGACGGTCGCCACGCACGGTGTGCCGAACCCGGACCCGGCTCCATACGCCCCGCCCCGCAGCACGCAGGGCCGTCAGAACAGAAAGGACAAAGCATCATGAGTCACGCCCAACGCGCGGTCATCGCGATTCACGGCGGCGCCGGAACGATCGCCCGGGAGACCTCGCCGGAAGAACTCGAGGCCTATCACGAGGCGTTGGCCGACGTATTGCGCGCGGGCCAGGCGGTGCTCGCCGCAGGCGGTTCGGCCCTCGATGCCGTGACCGAGGCCGTGCGCCGACTTGAAGATTGTCCGCGTTTCAATGCGGGACGCGGTGCCGTGTTTACCCACGAAGGCACGCACGAATTCGACGCCGCCATCATGGACGGCGCCACGCTCGACGCGGGCGCAATCGCCTGTGTCCACCGATTGCGCAACCCGATCCTGGCCGCACGCGCGGTGCTCGAACATAGCCCGCACGTGCTGCTCGTGGGCGAGGGCGCGGAAGCCTTCGCTGCCGCCAACGGGGCCGAGATGGTGGAACCGGAATACTTTTTCACCGAAACCCGCTACGCCCAATGGCAACGTGCGCTGGCCAATGCAGCGGTATCGCTCGACCACGATATGCCGCTCAAGCACGAGCCTATCGATCCGGACACCAAGCTCGGGACGGTCGGCGCCGTGGCATGCGATATGCACGGTCACGTTGCGGCCGCGACGTCCACCGGCGGGATGACGAACAAGGCGGTGGGCCGCGTGGGCGACACGCCGCTCATCGGTGCCGGTTGCTACGCGAACGACGCCACGGCGGCCGTCTCGGCAACGGGCACGGGCGAGGCATTCATTCGTGCGGTGGCGTGTTACGACGTGGGGGCCCTGATGGCTTACGCGGGCCTGTCGCTCGCCGATGCCGCCGAGCGCGTGGTTCGTGAGCGTCTGCCCAGTGTCCAGGGGCGTGGCGGGCTGATTGCGGTGGACGCGCAAGGCAATGTCGCGCTGCCCTTCAATACCGAGGGCATGTATCGCGGCGTCGCCCGCGTTGGCGAGATGCCCGTGACGGCGATTCACGACTGACGTCCAAGAACAAGGCCGGACCGGCGACGGTGCGGCCCCGGTACCCGATACAGCAGGTGAAGCTTAGCGAGGACAGGCGTGGCAGAGCGCAAGACAACCCCTACGATTTCGTTGCCCGATGAGCGCGTGCTCGACGTGCGCGGCCTGACCGTGCAGTTCGCGACGTCCGAGCGCATGGTCACGGCGGTGCACGACTTGTCGTTCCATGTCGACCGTGGCGAGACGCTCGCCATTGTGGGCGAATCGGGCTCCGGCAAGTCGGTGACATCGCTGGCTGCCATGCGCCTCGTCGAGAACGGCGGCGGACGCCTCACCGAGGGCACGATGGTCATGCGCCGCCGCAACGGCACGCTCGTCGACCTCAGGCGCGCCAGCGGCAGCACCATGCGCAGCATTCGCGGCGCGGACATGGCGATGATCTTTCAGGAGCCGATGACCTCGCTCAATCCGGTGTTCCCGGTGGGCGAGCAGATCGCGGAATCCATTCGCCTGCACCAGGGCAAGGACGCCGCCGCCGCACGCGCCGAAGCCCTGCGCATGCTCGAGCTCGTGCGCATTCCCGAAGCACGCCGTGTGCTCGGGCGTTTCCCGCATCAACTCTCGGGAGGCATGCGTCAGCGCGTCATGATCGCCATGGCGCTCTCGTGCAAGCCGGGCCTGCTGATTGCCGACGAGCCGACGACCGCGCTCGATGTGACGATTCAGGCGCAGATCCTGCAATTGATTCGCGCGTTGCAGGACGAGATGCACATGGGCGTGGTGTTCATCACGCACGACATGGGGGTGGTGGCGGAGGTGGCCGACCGTGTGCTCGTCATGCATCGCGGCGACAAGGTCGAAGAGGGCTCGTCAAGCGAGATTTTTTCGGCGCCGCGCGAGCGCTATACGCAGGCGCTGCTCTCTGCCGTGCCGCGCCTGGGTTCGATGCAGGGCACCGACCTGCCTGCGCGTTTTCCGCTGCTGCGCTACGACGCACCGGCCGACGCCAGGCCCGCTGAAGAAACGCCGCAGCCGGCCGTCAAGACCGAAGGCGGACCGATTCTGCGCGTGAAGGATCTCGTTGCGCGCTTCGATGTGCCGTCGGGGTTGTTCGGCCGCGTCAAGCAGCGTGTGCACGCCGTCGAGCGGGTGAGCTTCGACCTGTATCCGGGCGAGACGCTGGGACTCGTGGGCGAGTCCGGATGCGGCAAGTCGACCACTGGCCGTGCGCTGCTGCGTCTGGTGGCCAGCCAGGGCGGGTCGATCGAATTCGACGGCAAGCCGATTCACGACCTCGCCGGGCGCGCCCTGCAGACGCTGCGCCGCGACATCCAGTTCATCTTTCAGGACCCGTTCGCCTCGCTCGATCCGCGTCTGACGGTCGGCTTCTCGATCATGGAGCCGCTGCTCGTGCACGGCGTGGCCCGAGGGGCAGAGGCCGAGAAGCGCGTGGCCGAGCTGCTCGATCGGGTCGGGCTGCCGGCAGATTACGCGCAACGCTATCCGCACGAGTTCTCGGGCGGACAGCGTCAACGTATCGCGATTGCGCGGGCGCTGGCCCTCAAGCCGAAGGTCGTGATCGCCGACGAATCCGTCTCGGCCCTCGACGTCTCCGTGCAGGCGCAGATCATCAACCTGATGCTCGACCTGCAGAAGGAGTTCGGCATCGCGTTCCTGTTCATCTCGCACGACATGGCGGTCGTCGAGCGCATCAGTCATCGGGTAGCGGTGATGTATCTCGGCCAGATCGTCGAGATCGGCCCGCGCCGCGCCATTTTCGAGAACCCGCAACACCCATACACGAAGAAGCTGATGTCGGCGGTGCCGATTGCCGATCCGGCGCGCCGCCATGCCAAGCGTGAATTGTCGACGGAGGAGATTCCGAGTCCGATTCGCGCGGTCGGTGATGAGCCGCAGGTGCAGCCGCTGGTGGAGGTCGCTGCGGGGCACTTCGTGGCGCGCCACCGCGTGGCAGGCGTGTATTGATTGGGAGGAGACGGCGCGCCCTGATGTGAGTGCGCCGGCCGCCCGCATGTTTTTCCCCGGGGGGATGATCCCCGGTAGCTCAGGCAGTACCCCGTTGCAGCTCTCGTTGTAGCCACAATGCCCGCCAAGGGACGCAGTCGAACGACTCGCTCGCGGCGACCCCGTCAGAACAGAAGGAGAAAGACAGATGTCGAAAAAAGCTTTGTTGGGCGCTCGGTGGAAAACCGCGATTGCGTCCGTCGCTGTGGCTTCCGCCGTGCTCGGTGCGGCCCCGGCGTTTGCCGCCAAGGATGTCGTGATGGCCGTGCAGTCGACCTTCACGACGATGGATCCGTACGATGCCAACGATACGCTGTCGCAGGCCGTCGCCAAGTCGTTCTATGAGGGCATGTTCGGTTTCGACAAGGACATGAAACTCATCAACGTGCTGGCCGATAGCTATACGGTCTCGCCGGACGGCCTGGTCTACACGATCAAGCTCAAGACGGGCGTGAAGTTCCAGGACGGCACGCCCTTCGACGCCGCCGCCGTCAAGGCGAACTTCGACCGCGTGACCAACCCCGAGAACAAGCTCAAGCGTTACAACCTGTACAAGGAAATCGCCAAGACGGAAGTGGTCGATCCGCACACGGTGAAGTTCACGCTCAAGGAGCCGTTCTCGCCGTTCATCAACACGCTGGCCCACCCGTCGGCCGTGATCATCTCGCCCGCGGCGCTCAAGAAGTACGGCAAGGACATCGCCTCGCACCCGGTCGGCACCGGCCCGTTCGAGTTCGTCGAATGGAACCGCACCGATTACGTGAAGGTGAAGAAGTTCGACGGCTACTGGAAGAAGGGCTATCCGAAGGTCGACACGATCACCTTCAAGCCGGTGGTCGACAACAACACGCGCGCCGCGGTCATGGAGACCGGCGAAGCGGGCTTCGCATTCCCGGTGCCGTATGAGCAGGCCGACACGCTCAAGAAGAGCGGCAAGGTCGACATCATTGCCGGCCCGTCGATCATCCAGCGCTACATCAGCTTCAATACGCGGCAGAAGCCGTTCGACGACGTGCGTGTGCGTCAGGCGATCAACTACGCCATCAATAAGGAAGCGCTGGTGAAGGTGGCCTTCTCCGGCTACGCGACGCCGGCCGAAGGCGTGGTGCCGAACGGCGTGGATTACGCCGCAAAGACCGGCCCGTGGCCGTACAACCCGGCCAAGGCGAAGGAACTGCTCAAGGAAGCCGGTTATCCGAACGGCTTCGAGACCACGCTGTGGTCGGCTTACACCTTCACGACCGCCCAGAAGGTGATCCAGTTCGTGCAGCAGCAACTGGCGCAGGTCGGCATCAAGGCGCAGGTGCGCGCGCTCGAAGCCGGTCAGCGTGTCGATCTGGTGGAGTCGGCGCCGGACCCCGACAAGGCCCCGGTGCGCATGTACTACGTTGGCTGGTCGTCGTCGACGGGTGAAGCCGATTGGGCGCTGCGCCCGCTGCTGGCCTCCGAGTCGTTCCCGCCGAAGCTGTTCAACACGGCGTACTACAAGAACGACGCGGTGGACGCCGATTTCACCAAGGCGCTGCTCACGACCGATCGCGCTGAAAAGGCCAAGCTCTACACGGATGCCCAGAAGAAAATCTGGAACGACGCACCGTGGGCGTTCCTGGTGACGGAAAAGCTGCTGTATGCACGCAACAAGAACCTGTCGGGCGTGTACACGATGCCTGACGGCTCGTTCAACTTCACCGATATTTCGATGAAGTAAGCGCGCCTCGCACAAGTGTGAAGTTCCCGCGCCGCCGCATCGGCTGGCGGCGCGGCTTACCGCAAGACATGGTTCGGCAAGACGTTCGGCAAGACTGCGATGCTCAATTATTTTCTCAAACGCCTGTTCGGCCTGTTCCCTACGCTGCTGATCGTGGCAGTGCTGGTGTTCGGCTTCGTGCACATGTTGCCGGGCGATCCGGCGCGACTGGCTGCCGGTCCGCAGGCGGACGAAGCGACCGTGGCGCTGGTGCGCCAGGACCTCGGCCTCGACAAGCCGTTGCTCACGCAGTTCACGAATTTCGTCACGCACGCGGTGCGGGGCGACTTTGGCCTGTCGATGCGCAGCAAGCAACCGGTCTCGGAGGAGATCGGCAGCCGCTTCATGCCGACGCTGTGGCTCACGCTGGTGAGCATGATCTGGTCGGTGATCATCGGCATGGGCCTCGGTGTGGCTTCGGCCGTGTGGCGCAATCGCTGGCCCGACCGGTTGGGCATGACGTTCGCGGTCTCGGGCATTTCGTTTCCGGCATTCGCGCTGGGCATGTTGCTGATGCAGGTTTTCTCGGTGCAGCTCGGCTGGTTGCCTACCATCGGCGCCGATTCGTGGAAGAGCTACATTTTGCCTTCGATCACGCTCGGCGCGGCAGTGGCGGCCGTGATGGCGCGCTTCACCCGCTCGGCGTTCGTCGACGTGTTGCATGAAGACTTCGTGCGTACGGCGCGCGCGAAGGGACTCAACGAAATGCGCGTGGTCTTCAAGCACGCGCTGCGCAATGCCATGATTCCCGTCGTCACGATGATGGGTTTGCAGTTCGGCTTCCTGCTCGGCGGCTCGATCGTCGTCGAGGTGGTCTTCAACTGGCCGGGCCTGGGACGTCTGCTGATCGATTCGGTCGAGATGCGCGATTACCCGGTGATTCAGGCGCTGGTGCTGCTGTTCTCGCTTGAGTTCATTCTGATCAACCTCGTGGTCGACGTGCTGTACGCCGTCATCAACCCGACCATTCGCTACAAGTGAGGCACGCCCCATGAACGCGGGTCAATCGACTACTGCCGTCAACACCGCCGGGTCCGCCACGCCGTCGCGCGTGCGCACGCCGTGGCGTGAATTCTGGCGCAAATTCAAGAAGCAGCACATCGCCCTGGTCGCCGGGGCGTTCGTGCTGACGCTGGTCATCGTTGCGATCCTGGCACCGCACCTCGTGCCGTTCGATCCGGAGAACTACTTCGACTACGACGCCCTGAACGCCGGGCCGTCGGCAACGCATTGGTTCGGCGTCGATTCGCTGGGACGCGATATCTTCAGCCGCGTGCTGGCGGGCACGCGCATTTCGCTGGCCGCCGGCTTCGGCTCGGTCGCGCTGGGCGCGGTGATCGGCACCGTGCTCGGGCTGCTCGCGGGCTATTACGAAGGTTGGTGGGATCGCATCGTCATGCGCATCTCCGACGTGCTCTTCGCTTTCCCCGGCATTTTGCTCGCCATCGGCGTGGTGGCGGTGCTGGGTAACGGCATGATCAACGTGATCGTCGCCGTCGCCATCTTCTCGATCCCGGCGTTTGCGCGGCTCGTGCGCGGCAACACGCTGGTGCTCAAGCACCTGACGTACATCGAAGCGGCCCGCTCGATCGGCGCGTCGGACTGGACGATCATCGTGCGCCACATTCTGCCGGGCACGGTGTCGTCCATCGTCGTGTATTTCTCGATGCGTATCGGCACGTCGATCATTACCGCCGCGAGCCTGTCGTTTCTCGGTCTGGGTGCCCAGCCCCCCACGCCGGAGTGGGGCGCGATGCTCAACGAAGCCCGTGCGGACATGGTCAACGCCCCGCACATCGCCATCTTCCCGAGTCTGGCCATTTTCCTGACCGTACTCGCATTCAACCTGCTGGGCGACGGCCTGCGCGACGCGCTCGATCCGAAGCTCGACCGTCATTGACATCCGCGCAGGAGCGCAACATGACGCCCTCGCCGAACCTTCGCGAAGCCTTGTTCGGTGCGCCCTATGTGGGGCTTCTGCCCGCCGGGCCGCACCACACGATCGCGGACGTGCCGGGCGTCTATGTCGGCCACGTCACGCTTGCGCACGGCCCGGTCCAGACAGGCGTGACGGTGGTGTGCCCGACGCCCGCCGACGCGGGCGTCGCGTCGATGCCCCGCACGGCCCCCGAGACTGGCTGGGACCCGTTCAGGGCCAAGATTCCGGCGGCCACAGCCGTGATCAACGGTTTTGGCAAGAGCGTGGGTTTGATGCAGATCGACGAACTTGGCGTGCTCGAGGCGCCGGTGGCGCTCACCAATACGTTCTCCGTGAGTCATGTGGTGCTCGGGCAGTTGCATGCGGCCATCGCAATGAATCCGGAGATCGGACGTGGCGGCCCGTCGCTCAATCCGACCGTGCTCGAATGCAACGACGGCTATCTCAACGACATGCAAGCGTTTGCCGTGACCGAGGCCCATTACGCGCAGGCGCTGGCGAATGCGTCGTCCGAGGTTGCGCAGGGGGCGGTCGGGGCGGGACGCGGCATGTCGAGCTTCGGCCTCAAGGGCGGTATTGGCTCTGCGTCGCGCGTGGTCGAGACGGCGGGCGCGGCGTACACCGTCGGCGTGCTCGTGCTGTCGAACTTCGGCCGCCCGTCGCAACTGACGATTGCCGGGCGCCACGTCGGGCCGGTGCTCGACGCACGTCTCGCGCAGCCCGAGCAAAGCGCGGCGCCCGAGCGCGGCTCCATCATCATGCTGGTGGCCACCGATGCGCCGCTCGACGCGCGCCAGTTGCGTCGTGTCGCCACGCGCACCGGTGCCGGGCTGGCGCGCACGGGGTCCGTGTACGGCCACGGCAGCGGCGACATCGCACTCGCATTCACCACGGGCTATACCATCGCGCATGATGCGAGCGGGCGCGTTGCCCCTGCCGCGCTCGTGCCGGACCCTTTGCTCGATCCGATTTTTCAAGCCACGGCGGACGCCACGGAACAGGCGATCCTGCACGCGCTCTTTGCGTCCGAGTCGGTGTTGGGGCGCGACGCGCATGTACGGCGCGCGCTGGCCGACGTGTTGCCCGACTGGGCTGCGCTGTGAGTCTTTCATGAGATTGCCGACATCATGCGAATTCTGATCTCCACCGATATCGAAGGCGTCGCGGGCGTCTTTCACACTGAACAGACCCGTGCGGGAAACGGCGAATACGAACGCGCGCGCCACTGGATGACGCGCGAAGCGAACGCGGCCGTCGAAGGCGCGTTCGCGGGCGGGGCCACCGAAGTGATGGTCAACGACTCGCACGGCACTTTTCGCAATTTGCTGCCGGACGAACTCGACCCGCGCGCTCGCCTTGTGCTGGGCAAGCCGCGCTATCTGGGCATGGTCGCGGGTGTGGAAGCCGGCTGCGATGCGCTGTTCATGATCGGCTATCACGGCCGCGCGCAAAGCGCCGGGATTCTGGCCCACACGATCAACAGCTTTGCCTTTGCGCGTGTGTGGCTGGCGGGCGCGGAAGCGAGCGAGGCCATGCTGTACGGTGCGCTCGCGGGCGAGCGCGGGGTGCCGGTGGTGATGGCCAGTGGCGACGACGTCTTCTGCGAAGAGACGCAACTGATCTTCCCGCATGCGCGTTTCGTGCAGACAAAGGCGGCCTGGGGGCAGGGCAGCGGCATGACGCTGAGTCCGGCCCAGTCGTGCGACCTGATCCGCGACGCCGCGAAGGCGTCGCTCGCCGATCCGCGCACATGGCATGCGTACCGAGTCGAGACCCCTGTCGAGGTGCGTCTGCAGGCGCAGTCCACGGCGCTGGCCGATCTCTTCTGCCAGTGGCCGACGCTCGAACGTGTCGACGGCGTGACGCTGCAGTTCGTCGCGCCGAATGTCGAGGCGGCCGTGCGGGTGTTGAACTGCCTCTCGGCGATGTCGTTCATGCTGCGTTAGGTGTTGTTCTCGCGACGCCTTTCGCTGGGCCCGCTGTCCCGGAAGGTCACGGGCCGGTATGCCATAATCCGCAATATTTTGTAACAGGTGCGCCGCTCTATCGGTCGCAACTTCGGATTATTGAGTGCCGGTATGTCCGGGCGAGGAATCATGGATATCAAGAACGCCCGGCGTTGGGCGGAGCCCGGTGCGAAGCGTTATCTCGGCGCGTTGCTGGTGGTACTTGCTGCGTTTGTCTTTCGTAGCCTGCTGCATCCCGTGCTCGATCACTCGATGCCGGGCATCTTCTTCACCTGTGCGGTCATCATTGTCGAATTCATGTGGGGATTGGGACCGGCGATCATGGCCATGGTCATCAGCATCCCGATTTTCGACTTCTTCTTCGTGCCTCCCTTTCGAGACATCGCCCAGTTCGACCGGCGCGATGTGCTGATCGTCACCGCCTTTCTCACGATTACGCCGCTTGCGGTCGTGCTGATCGAGCGGTTGCGTCGCGCCCAGTACCGTGCCGAGCTGATCGCGGAGGTTGCACAGACACGCTATGAAATGCTGCTGCGCGCCGAGAACGAGCGCATGCTCCTGTCCGATTCGGTGCAATTGGGCAACGCGTTGATGACGTATCTGACGAAGCATCTCGACACGATCTTCTACCTCGCCAATCCGACCATCCATTACACGTTCATCGACGAGCCTTTTCGCCGGGCGACGGGCGTCGCACCCGATGTCGTCAAGCGCGATGGCCTGCGTGCGCTGCTGCATCCGGAGGACGCACAGCGTCTGGCGGGTCTGTTTGCCACCGATGGCGAGCGCCCCCAGCACGGTGCACACACCCTGCGTGTGCGCACTCGCGAGGGCGGCTACGAGAGGTTCCACTGCGAATTGCAGTACTTCCGCGCGCATATCGGCACGTACGCGATCTTGCGCTTGAATACGGAGCCGGCAGTGCGTCCGGCCGTGCCGTTGCACGCGCGCACGCCGACGCCTGATGTACCCAATGTGCCCAATGCACCCGCTGTCTTCGGGACGCCCGTCGTCTCCGGCGAGGGTTGACCATGTTTCAGGACGATATCTTCTACAAGGGTGGCGAACACGCGGTGCTGCTGCTGCCCGGGCTCTCGAGTACGCCGCTTGAGATGCGCCCGGTCGCGAAAGCGTTGCATCGCGACGGCTATACGGTCAGCGTGCCGCATATCGAGGGGTATGGGCTGGGGGCTCCATGCACCGACTGGCGCGCGTGGATTGCGGCCGCGCGCACGAAGTATCGTGCGCTGCGCGAGACCCACGAGACCGTGTCGCTGTGCGGATTGTGCATTGGCGCGACTCTGAGCCTTGCCGTCGCGCAGGAGGAACCGGATGTGACGGCGCTTTCGTTGCTCTCCGTCACCCTGCTTTATGACGGTTGGACCATCCCCTGGTACTACCCGCTCATCGATATCGTCTTCCATACGCCATTGCGTCATCGCTACCGTTATCAAGAGCGGGCGCCGTTCGGCTTGAAGAACGAAGGGCTGCGGGCGCGTGTGGCGAAGTCGATGTCGCTGCACGACGCGTCCGAGGTGGGGGCGGCGTCGCTGCCGCTTGCCCACCTGTATCACGCAAGACGTCTTGCCGCGCATGTGCGGGGGCGTCTCGCGCAGGTAACGGCGGATTGCCTTGTCGTTCACGCCGTGGATGACGACACGTCGAGCCCGCATAACGCCCGGATCGTCTACCAAGGCGTTTCGTCCGAGGTGAAGCAGAAGTGCCTGCTTGGCGAGAGCTATCACATTCTCACGATGGACAACGAGCGCGAGACCGTTGCCGACGAGACGCGCCGCTTCTTCCGCGACGCCGTGGCGCGCCGCATCGGTGCCCGGGGCTCCGAGACGCGCATCATCTCCAAGGCGCTGTTGCGCGCCAGACGCCGGCAGTCCGCCGCCTGAACGAACGCGCCGATGGCCGGCGCGCGCGGTGTCATCAAACTGCCATCGATGACCGGTTATGGTCGAGGTTTTCCGATCCAGTCGCCCGCGTCGCTTGCGGGTGACGCTGCGTTCATCCGGCCATGTCCTCGCTCATCATCGAATCCGTCTGCAAGCAGTGGGGCAATACACACGCGCTCGACGGTGTGAGTTTCACCGCCGACGCCGGCTCGCTGGTGGTGCTGCTCGGCCCGTCCGGCTGCGGCAAGTCGACCCTGCTGCGCATGATCGCGGGCCTCGAGACGCCGAGCGCCGGGCGCATTCTGCTTGGCGGCATCGACGTGACCGCGCTGCCCCCTGCGCGCCGCAAGCTCTCGATGGTGTTCCAGTCGTACGCGCTCTTCCCGCATCTGTCAGTGCGCGAAAACCTGTTGTTCGGGCTGCGCGTGCGAGGCGAGCCGGCGCGCGAGTATCCGCAACGTCTGGCGCGCGTGGCGTCGCTGCTCGGGCTGGCGCCGTACCTGGAGCGCAAGCCGTCGCAACTCTCGGGCGGTCAGCAACAGCGTGTGGCGCTGGGCCGCGCGGTGATCGCCGAGACGTCCGTGTGTCTGATGGACGAACCGCTCTCGAATCTCGACGCACAACTGCGTCAGGAAATGCGTCGCGAGATCCGCGCACTGCAACAGCAGCTCGGCATGACGCTCGTCTACGTGACCCACGATCAAACCGAAGCGATGAGTATGGCCGATCAGGTCGTGCTGCTGCGAGATGGCCGCATCGAGCAGTGCGGTGCGCCGCACACGCTCTACGCCACCCCCGCGACGCGCTTTGCCGCGAGCTTCATCGGCACACCGCCGATGCAATTGTTGCGTCTCGTACGCCATGGCGACGCACTGGTGCCCGCCGGGCAGACCGGCCCGGCGTTGGTGGCGGCCGGTGCGCGCGACACCGCGCTGCTCGGCCTGCGTCCGGAGCATGTGCGCGCGGTTCCGCCCACGTCGATGGGCGCGGTGCTGGCCAGAGTGAGTGCCATCGAATATCTGGGCGCGGACACGCTCGTCGCTTGCACGCTGGCCGACGCGGGTGAGATCACCACGCGGGTGCCCGGCCATCGGCCGTTCGCCGTGGGCGACGCCATCGGTCTGCAATGGGCGGCGGCCGACCAGCATCTGTTCGACGCGACCACCGGCGCACGCCTCGATGCGGCTGACGCAGGTCGCGAGACGATCGACGCCGGCGAGTCTGTCGTTGCAAGCGCCGTCGCCGCGCCGCACGACGCGCGTGCACCGGCGTTGCCGCGTCCGGGGTCTGCAGTGACCGAGAGCAACCCGGAACAACACGTCTGACGCGAGCGTGGCCACCCGGCCTGCCGCATCGGCTCGGTGCGGCGCTCCGGCGGCCCGGCGTCGATAACCCGTCACATCACCACAACGCTTACATGGGGGAACCAAACGAAATGCGACGCACGATTCTGAAAACGTTTGCGGCCAGTCTGGCCACGCTGGCATTGGGCGGCCTGAGCGGCCTGAGCGGGTCGGCCATGGCGCAACAGAAGCCGGTCGAACTCACGTTCTATTACCCGGTGGCCGTCGGTGGCCCGGTGACGAAGATCATCAACGACCTGGTCGCCGACTTCGAGAAGGATCACCCGAACATCAAGGTCAAGCCGGTGTATGCCGGGACTTACCAGGATTCCGTGATCAAGGCCCTGACAGCGGCGAAGGCCGGCACGCCGCCGCAACTGGCCGTGCTCGCCGCCGCCGACGTGTTCACGCTGATCGACGAAGACGCGGTGGTGCCCATCGACAGCATCGCCAACACGCCCGCCGACAAGCAGTGGCTCGACGGTTTCTACCCGGCGCTGATGTTGAACTCGCGCGTCAACGGCCACACCTGGGGCGTGCCGTTCCAGCGCTCGACCATCGTCATGTACTGGAACAAGGACATGTTCCGTGAGGCGGGCCTCGACCCGGACCGCGCCCCGGCGACCTGGGCCGAGCTGGCCAGCGACGCGCAGAAGCTCACCAAGCGCGACGCATCGGGCAACGTGACGCAGTGGGGCATCAAGGTGCCGTCCGTGGGCTTCCCGTATTGGCTGTTCCAGGCGTTCACCACGCCGGCCGGCATCGAACTGATGAATCCGTCGGGAACCAAGACGTTCCTGAACGCGCCGCAGGCCGTCGAGTCGTTACAGTACTGGGTCGACCTCGCGACGAAGTACAAGGCGATGCCGACGGGCGCGATCGAATGGGGCACTACGCCGAAGGACTTCCTCGAGAAGAAGGCGGCCATCATCTACACGACCACCGGCAACCTGACCAACATCCGGACCAACGCCACGTTCCCGTTCGGCGTCGGCAAGATGCCGGCCAAGGTGCGCGGCGGCAGTCCGACCGGCGGCGGCAACTTCTACGTCTTCAAGAAGACCTCGCCGGAAGAAAAGCAGGCGGCGATGACGTTCATCAAATGGGCCACTTCACCCGAGCGCGCGGCGCAGTTCGGCATCGACACGGGCTACGTGGCCGTGACGCCTGCCGCGTGGGAAACCCCGGCGATGAAGCAATACGTGCAGAAGGTACCGGCTGCGGCCGTGGCACGCGATCAGCTCGCGGTGAGCGTGGCCGAGTTCTCGACGCACGACAACCAACGCGTGACGAAGGCCCTGAACGACGCCCTGCAAGCGGCGCTCACCGGCACCAAGTCGCCGAAGCAGGCGCTGGATGACGCGCAACGCGAAGCGGATCGCATTTTGCGTCCGTACGCTCGATGAGTCTGGCCGTCGCCGGACTTCGCTGTCAGTCTCGTTGAAATGCGAGGCCCTGGATGTCGCGGCGACCGCGATGTTCACGGCCTCGCGTGTTGAATCGATGGACCGTCGATGAATCGCTCTTCTGCTTCGTGGGTGCCCTGGCTGCTGCTGTGTCCGGCGCTGGTGCTGCTCGTCGCCTTCACCCACTATCCGGCCGTCGCCACGCTGTGGCACAGCTTTTTCTCAACGGCCCGCGCCGGGATGCCGTCCGTCTATGTCGGCGCCGAGAATTATCGGCTTCTGATCGACGACCCCGTCTTCTGGCAGGCGCTGCGCAACAACCTCCTGTTCGCGCTGGTCACCGTGCCCGCAGCGATTGCGCTCGCGATCGTCATGGCGCTGTGGGTGCATCGGCAGGTGCCGGGGCGCGCGTTGTTGCGTCTCGCCTACTTCACGCCCGCGATTTTGCCGATGATTGCCGTGGCGAACATTTGGCTGTTCTTCTACACGCCGCAGTACGGCCTCATTGCGCAGATTTCGCAGGCGCTCGGGTGGGGCGATCACAACTGGCTCGGGCAACCCGACACCGCACTCCCGGCGCTGATGGTCGTGACGGTCTGGAAGGAGGCCGGGTTCTTCATGATCTTCTATCTGGCCGCGCTGCAACAGATTTCGCCCACCCTCGCCGAGGCGGCGGCGCTCGAAGGCGCTTCGCGCTGGCAGTTCTTTCGCCGCGTTCAGTGGCCGTTGCTCATGCCCACGACCGTGTTCGTGGTGATCAATGCCGTCATCAACGCGTTCCGTCTCGTCGATCACATTATCGTGATGACGCGCGGCGGACCCGACAACGCCACACAACTGCTGCTGTACTACATCTATCAGGTGGCCTTTAGTTTTTGGGATACCTCTTACGCGGCAGCGCTCACGGTGGTCTTGCTCACGCTGCTCGCCGTCGTCGCCTTCGTGAAATTCCGTCTGCTCGACTCACGCACGCACTATCAATGACGACCTCTGCCAGCCCGACCACGGCCGCGCGCAAGCCCGCAAAGCCAGGTGCCGCCCTTGCGGCGTTTTCCGCGACCGGTCACACGACGCCGCTCGACGTCGTCGGTGCATGGTTGCTCGGCCTGCTGTGGCTGCTGCCGCTGCTCTATGCCCTGTGGAGTGCGTTCCATCCGTCCGCCTATGCCACCCACTTTTCGCTGAGTGCGCCGCTCACACTCGAGAATTTCGTGCACGCGTGGCAAGCGGCACCGTTTGGACGCTATCTCGTCAATACGTTCGTTCTGGTGACGGTGATCCTTGCGGCGCAACTCGTGCTGGGCACGCTGGCGGCGTATGCCTTCGCGCGCTTCACGTTTCGCGGCAGCGAGGTGGCGTTCATGATCGTGTTGCTCCAGTTGATGGTCATGCCCGATGTGCTGATCGTCGAGAACTATCGCACCATCGCGTGGATGGGGCTGCGCGACACGATCTTCGGCATTGCGTTGCCATACTTCGCGTCGGCGTTCGGCATCTTCCTGTTGCGTCAGGCGTTCAAGACCGTGCCGCGCGAATTAGATGACGCGGCGCGCGTGGAAGGCGCCAACGCGTGGCAGGTGCTCTGGCGCGTGTATGTGCCGCTTGCCCGCCCGGTGTATGTCGCCTACGCGCTGGTATCGATCAGTCATCACTGGAACAACTTCCTGTGGCCGCTCATCGTGACGAACTCCGTCGAGACACGTCCGCTCACGGTCGGCCTTCAGGTGTTTGCGTCGACCGATCAGGGCATCGACTGGTCGATGATCACGGCGGCGACGTTGATGACCGCCGCGCCGCTGTTCGTCGCATTTCTGCTCTTTCAGCGCCAGTTCGTGCAGTCGTTCATGCGGGCCGGCATTCGTTGAATGGCGTGGCGGCGCGGGACGTCGAGCGCCCCGTGATCAAGTGCCCACCACCGAGCGTCCATCATCGAGCACCTGGCATGGGGCTGACAGCGTCGAGCGGTCACAAAATGCAAAACGGCACGCAGGAGCGTGCCGTGTCTTTACTTGCCCTGGCGAGATCGCCGCTTGCGGGCTTACTTGTCGGTGGCCTTGACGAGCAGGATTGGCAGCGTGGTGATGCGCAGCAGCGTTTCGGCAACGCTACCGAGCAGCAGGCGGTTGATCCCGCGGCGGCCGTGCGTGCCGAGCACGATCACGTCGGCGTTCCACGCCTGCGCTTCGCGCAGTACGGCATCGGCGATTTCATCGGTGCCGGCTTCGAGCGTGATGAGCTTCGTCTCGGCATCGACACCGCGCTGCTTCAGCCCGGCCTGTGCCGTCGCGAGAATTTCACGGGTTTCCTGCTCGAACGACTCCTGGCTCTCCAGGGGCACGAAGCCGCTGTAGGCCCCGGCAGCATAGGCGTTGGCAAGCGAGGGAACGACCGACACCAGGCGAATCTTGCCCTGGCTGAGCGCCACAAGCTTAACCGCTTCGTCGATGGCTCGGTTCGAGGGCGTGCTGCCGTCGATCGAGACCAGAATGCGTTCATACATGATGGTGTCCTCTTTGATCTGAAATTGCGTGAAAGCTTGCCGCGTAGCCCGAATCGCCAGATCCGTCATCGAGATCGCGATGTGCGACAAGTCGCCGGCACGTTTTTCATTCTCCCACCGCGAGCGTCGAAAGTCATCTCGCGTGACGGCGTCGCATTGACCGGGCGCAATAACCCATCGAAATTCCAACGGCGCGCGCGTGCCCGCGAGGTCACGCGGCGCCGGGAAGCGAGCGGCGTTTCAGTATCCGGAACACGTGGGCGCTCAGTTCGGCTCGCAGGCGATCACGAGATTCGCGACGCCGTCGTTCACATCGCGTGTGAGCACGTCATAGCCCTTTTGCGCGCATTGCGTGCGCGCGCGCTCCTCGCAGTCTCCGGCGCGGGTGGCCGAACAGTGGATTTGCTGGGTGGGGCGCCCGTCCGCCGTGAACAACGGCGCGGAAGTGCCGCAGGCGGACAGCGCAACAGTGACAAGCCCCGAGGAAATCAGAATGGCGATCTTGGCAGGATTTTTCATAATGGTCGTCTTACAGGCTCTCGCGAGTATAACGCGGCGTGGTGGCCTTACCGTCAGGGCCGGCCCCGCTTGAGGCATATGCCTCAAGGTGTCTCGGCGCGCGTGTGCGTACGGCCCGCGAGGCTCGCCTGACGCTGGCGGTGGAGCGTTCGCAGACTGTCGAACACGATGAGCGCAACGCCGAACCAGATCGGCAGATAGGTCCACAGACCGCGCGCCGTAAACGGCTCGCCGAGGAGAAAGATCGAGACAGCGAAGAGCAGCACGGGTTCCACGTAGCCGAGAATGCCATACAGCCCGATCGGCAGCACGCGCGCGGCCCCCAACGTGCTCGCAAGTGCACCGGCGCTGAGCAGACCGAGCGCGGGCAACCAGACCCAGTAGCGCGGCTCGCCAAGCACTATGGCGTTTTGCGCCCACGCCTGCCAGAGCACGACGGCGGCCACGGGCGTCATCGCGACGATCTCCAGAATGAAGCCGCTGAGCGCGTCGAGCCTTAGCCTGCGGCGCAGCATGAAGTAGGGCGGATAGCCGAACATGATGAGCGCCGTTACCCAGGATATCGCGCGCGTCGCCCAGAGTTCGTGGGCCACGCCCAGCGCGGCGACGGCCACGGCGGCCATCTGCAACGGGCTCAGTCGCTCGTGATAGACCGTGCGTCCGGCCAGCACCATCGTGAGCGGCAACAGGAAGTAGCCGAGCGAGACATCGAGCAGGCGCTGTTGCAGCGGTGCCCAGACAAACAGCCAGAGCTGAACGCTCAGCAGCACCGCGCACAGGAGCACGGCGCCGAGCAGCGCAGGGCGATGCAACACATGCGAGAGCGTGCTGCGCAGCACATGCCACCGGCGCAGCGCCGTCACGATGACAAGCGCGCCGGGCAGCGTCAGCAGAATGCGCCAGGCGAACACGTCCAGCCCGGACAGGGGCGTCAACTGCGAGACGAGGGCTGGCATGACGGCAAACATGACGGATGCCGACACAGAGAGCATCACGCCGCGACCGGAAAGCATGGGTGTCCTGTATGAGGGAGCGCAGAGAGGGGGGCGGGACACGGCCCGGTTCAGGTCGCGAGCATAGCAAATTTGCACCAGGTCGGGGCGTTCGTGCCGGCGCGCGTCAGGACGTATCAAGTGCCGGTTCCCGTCGATGCCGCTCGCATGGACGGGCCGGCGCGCCTGCGAACGCGTATGATCGCCATTCGTCTACTGGTTTCCATTTTTTGCCGCTGCGCGCGGTACTTCTGCGAGGAGATTCGTGCATGTCGTCCGTACCCGCTGTTGCCGAGTATGCGGCTTTCGCCGCTTCGATGGCCGATGCTGTCAGGCCGCTGTCGCTGGGCTGGTTCCGCCGGCGTCTGAGCGTCGACGACAAGGCCGACGAGAGTCCGGTCACGATCGCGGATCGCGAAGTCGAGACGGCGCTGCGCGAACAGATCGCGGCGCGCTATCCGTCGCACGGGATCTGGGGGGAAGAGTTCGGCAAGCGCGGCGTGGATGCGGAATTCGTCTGGTCGGTCGATCCGATCGATGGCACGCGCAGCTTCATTACGGGACATCCGCTGTGGGGCACCTTGCTTGCCCTGCTGCATCACGGCAAGCCGGTCGTCGGACTGATCGATATTCCGGCGACGGGCGAGCGCTGGGTCGGCGTGAACGACCCGGCCAGCGGCGTGCGCGAAGCCCGCTTCGGCAGCGAACCGTGCACCACCAGCCCGGTGACCGTGCTCGCTGACGCGACCGTCTACGCGACCTCACCCGACATCTTCGATGCCTCGGAGTACGCTCAATTCGAGCGTTTGACGAAGGCGGTGAGTCGCCGTCGCTTCGGGGGCGATTGCTACGCTTACGGGTTGCTGGCGAGCGGACATATCGAACTGGTCATGGAAGCCGGTCTGCAGACCTATGACTATCTGGCGGTGGCGCCGGTGATCGAAGCCGCAGGCGGTGTCATCACCGATTGGGAGGGCCAGCCCCTCACGCTCACCTCGCAGGGGCGTGTGTTGGCCGCCGCCAACGCCGAACTGCACGCTGCCGCGCTGGCCCGTATTCACGAGGAATGAGTCCGTGTGCGTTCGCTGAGTCGGGCTGCGTCTCGATTACGTGCCTCGATGCGCGTGCCGATGACGCGTGCCGATGACGTGTGCCGATTACGCGGCCCGGTGCGGCAGACCTTGCCAGACACGCGGTAGCAGGGCGCCCAGCACGATGCCGCGTGTGGCGAGAAATGCCATGAGCGCCACCCACAAGCCGTGATTGCCCCATGCGTCGAGCGTGAACGGCATGACGGCGCCAAACACCGCCAGGCCGATCAGTGAGGAGGTGAGCAGTTCGCGCGTACGCGTTGCTCCGATGAATACACCGTCGAGCTGGAAACACCACACGGCAACCATTGGCGAGAGCACCGCCCAGGGCAGGAATTCGCGCGCGGTGACGCGTAGCACAGGCTGATCGGTGAGGGTATCGATGATGGTCCCGCCTGCCACCGCGAAGACGAGCGCAAACGCGATGGCGCAGCCCAGCGCCCAGCCGAGCGATAGTCGGATCGCATGCAACAGCGCCGCGCGCTGGCGTGCACCGACATAGGCGCCCACGAGCGCTTCGGCCGCATGGGCAAAGCCGTCGAGTCCGAACGCCATGAACGTCTGGAAGTTCAAGAGCAGCGCGTTGGCGGCGAGCGTGGTGTCGCCAAGCCTCGCGCCGACGCGTGCGAACCATGCGAAGGTGAGCTGAAGGAACAACGTGCGCAAGAAGATGTCGAGATTGAGCCGCAGCAGGCGAGACAATGCGCCGCGCTCGACGAGCGTGGCCAGCCGCAGCGGCGGCAGTCCGGGAGTGCGCGCGCGCCAAAGCAGCCAGGCGCCCAGCGCAAAGCCGAGTACGTCAGCCAGCGCGGTCGCCGCTGCGATGCCGGTCACGCCCGCGCCGAACCCGCGAACGAAGACAAGCACCGCCACGATGTTCACGAGATTGATGAACACCTGCAGGGCCAACCCTTGCCGCACGCGTTGACACGCCAGCAGATAGCCGAGCACGACATAGTTCGCGAGCGCCAGCGGCGCGGCGAGCATGCGAATGCTCGCGTACTCACGGCCCAAGGCTTGCACTTGTTCGCTGCCGCCGAGCCACGACACCCCGAGCGACACCAGCGGCGTGCGCAGGACCAGCAGCGCGGCGCCGATGGCAAACGCCAGGGCCAGTGCACGCGCGAGCGTGTCGCGCAGTCGCTCGGCGTCGCGCGCGCCGAACGCCTGCGCGGCCAGACCCGTGGTGCCCATGCGCAGGAACGAGAAGCCCCAGAAGATCAGGTTCAGCAGCAGGGCACCGAGGGCCACGCCGCCCAGATAAGCCGGTCCCGGCAGATGACCGGCTACGGCGGTGTCGACGGCCGAGAGCAAGGGCTGGGTGAGATTGGCGAGCACAATGGGTACCGCCAGACGAAGGAGTTGGCGGTGACCGACGGCCGCAGGGGCAGGGTTCATGGGGTCGCTGTGCGGCAGTCGTTCGCGGGGTTCCAACGGAATTCGGAGAATCCGCGCTCGGCGGCGGGTGGAGAGTGCACCGATTATAAGGTCTGGCTGGCGTCGGGCCGAACAAGGTGCGTGGCGAGGCGACAAGATGCGTGGCGACGCGACAAGGTGACGTGGCGAGGGCGCGAGGGTGCATGTCGGACCCGAAAGGTACAATGCCAAGCTTCTCCGTTCTCAATGAAAGTCTGTGTATGCCGTCCTTGTCGCTGTCAATGCGCACGTCCTTCGTGACCTTGGCGAGCACGTCGTCTGCGCGCCGCCGCAGCGCACTCGCCGCACTTTTATGCCTGATGAGCCTGCCGGTACTCGCCGACGTGACGCTGCAACGCGGTCCGCCGCCGCCGCGCTTCGAGAACCCGCACGCGGCGCCCCAGGGACAGTTCTGGGTGCCGGGGTACTGGCAATGGAGCGACGGCCGTTACGCCTGGGTCGATGGGCACATGGCGCCCAAGCGGCCCGGCATGCGCTACACGCCGCCGCATTGGGAGGAGACGGGCGATCACGAATGGACGTTGCGAGACGGGATGTGGGAGTCCACTGGCTGGGGACCCGGCACGATTCACGAGATTCGCGCCCCCAAGTGAGATTGCAGTCCGTCACGCCCGAACGCGCCTTGCTCGAACACGCGACCGGCGTCGTCACGCGTTGCCCGGACGGGCGTCTGCTTGGCGCCGGCACCTCAGGCGCGTGGTCGACCATTTCCGCGCGACGGAAGTCGATTACGGAGGGCAATAAAAATGCCCGCGCGAGGCGGGCAAAAATCACTACAGGGGAAGTCACGCGATAAGAGTGGCAATCTTTCGAAAGAGTTCCCGACCTTATGCGACTGGCCGTGCGTCATACGATCGACGTAAAATACGGGCTTGTCGCTACAGCACCCCCTCATGTCGGAAGCGGCGCACGACGCCGGTGGACGTCATCAGCGTGGGGGTGGAATTTGCAGGTGTCGAATGTCGGTAAAGCTGGTCGTGCGGCGTCATCTCCTGCTGGCCATGTGCCTGAGCACGGGGACGGTGACGGTCGCGCACGCGCAAGCCTTGTTCTCGGATCCCGATCCGCCATGTTTCACTGAGAGCAACGCAGTGTCCTACGGGCTGTGGGACCGTGGTCTTGCACCCCAGTATTTCGTGCCGCCTCCGCCGCAGCCGGCGGTACCGGATCCGGACGCCGCAACCGATCCCATTGCCCTGTTCGCAGGGGGAGATCCGAGCGAGGTCGCCGCCGCCGTCGATCGCGAGGCGGCCACGCGAGCTGCGGCAGCCGCCCAGGCCCCGCAGCCAGCATCCGGTGACTTGGCGTCGAGCGCAGATCCGTCGCCAGTGGCGCCGGGCGTGGACGGTGCGGCAAGTGCGCCGGTCGCGCAAGTGTCGCCTGCGTCGCCGCCGCTACCGGCAGCCGACTTTGCCGTGGCCCCGGAACTGAGTGCCGACGGCACGGCGATCTCCGCCGTCGATCTGGATGCTGCGGCATCGGCGGCATCGGCGGCAATCGCGCCGCCGGTGGCACCCGACGTCGCCCCTCCCAACGCCTTCCTCGCCCGCGCCGCCTGTCTGCGCGGACTGCCGCGTCACGAAAGCCGCGCGGATCGCAACATTCGCATGCTGATGCGCGGGGGACTCGTCGTGCGCGACGAATCGTTGCCGTTCATCGCCACTCGAAGCCGTACCCCCGGCGAGGGTGCCGTAGGCCTTCAGGTCTTGAACGAACGCCCTTACAAGTTCAGTGTGGGAATAAACAACAGCGGCATGACGACCACCGGCAAGATGCAGGGCACGGCGAACCTGTTGCTGAACAACCCGCTGGGCATGGACGGCAAGTTCAATACGACGTTGAGTCAGGATTTTCAGAACGCCCGTCGCGATGCCACGAACCGCGATCTGTCGGCCAATTACTCGTTGCCGATCGATGCGGACTGGACCGTCGGGATCACGGGCAAGGCCAATGCGGCCACGGATCAGATGGCGGCCGGCACCTCGCAGACGCAAACGCTGCAATGGCGCGTGCGCCGCGCGTTCGACTTCACGGCCAATGGGTCGACCGGCCTCGAACTGCGCTACAACCATAGCCGCACCGAAGATCTGAACGCTGCGCGCACCTATGACAGCTATGCCGAGGTGGGGCTGAGCCACACCCACTATCTGGGCACCTCGAAGCTGGATGTGTCGCTGATGCAGCGTCTCAACGCGCCGTGGATGCCCGCATCGAGCGGCCCGCCAGGCTGGTCGTATCGCTTTCAGTCGATCGACGCGAAGCTCACGGTCCCGTTCTAAAAAAACCCGCCGGGTCGGCGGGTGAGGAAGCAGGCCTCCCACGGGGAAGTGAAAGCCTGATCTCGCGAGGTGTTTGCGAGACCCGTGTAGTATCGTGACCCGGACGTCTGTTGGCTATGGGCCAAGTCCTAAAGAGCATGTCAGACGCTTTCCAATTCCGCTTCCTAACCTTTCCGACCTTCCCGGGGGAGATCGATGACCGAACCGATCGAATTCACGCCGGCCAGTGCCGCCCAGATGTCCGCCATGCAGGCGCTGCGCGCCGCGCTGCTCGCGCAGCACAAGGTATTGATTGCGAACGATCGTTTGCAGTACGAAGCCATCTTCGGACCGGTGCCGACCGGCCGCTTCGTGCAGTTACTGACCGAAGACCCCTGGTTTCGCTGGCTTGACCCGCTCTCGCGCCTGATCGTCGCGCTCGACGAGTGGCTCGAGCAGACCCCGCCGCCGGCAGACACCGGGGTCGCGCTGGCCGATGAGGCCGCCAAGCTGTTCCGCAACGCCGACGCCGAGTTCGGCGAGCGTTACCGCCTGGCGTTGCAGCAGGCGCCGGACGCGGTGCTCGGACAGGGGCAGGTGCTGGCGGCGCTGCGCGTCGCGCCCCAATCGCCGCCCGATGTGCCCGATGTGCCCGCTACCGCGGGATAGTCGGTTGGCCGGTTAGCCAGTGGGTCGGTTGGTCGGTTGGTCGGTTCCGAAGGAGCCCGATGCGACGGCAAACGAGCGGAATGGCGCTTGAGCAGGGAGGGGGCTGAGCGTCAAGCCGAAAATTTGTTCCGCGGCTGACTGTTTTCTGAGCAAGGCTCTTGACAGCCTCTTTCCGTGGGGCGTTCGGGAAGGCGACGGCAGGTTATCCAGTGGGTTATCCACAAAGGGTGTGGATAACTTCAGCCGGCGACGCGTCGTCGGCGGCCAATGGCGCTTCGTTGCCCGATACAAGCGCTCGCACGGTGCATCATCGAGACGAAGCGGTTCGCCGACCTCGTGGCGTGACGCCTCGTGATCGGCGGTGCGGCAGGCATCGCGTGGCGGGCCGGGGCAATGCCCGCCGATCCGCCGATCCGCCGATCCGCCAATGTCCGGTGCTCGGCTCAGCTGCGTGGCCAGAGTTCGGCACGATGGGCGGTAATCGCCGCCACGACGATCTCGCGCATGCCATGCCCGTCGGTGGCTTCGAGATGCTCAAGGATCGTCATGCGCATGCGCGGCGCCCAGAAGCGTCGCAGATGGCCTGCAATGTTCTCGAGCGCCTCGCTACGGTCGGGCATCGTCTCGAAGAAGTCCCCGATCTGATTGGCCATCTTGACCAGGTTGTCGGTGTCCATGATCTGTTCTGTCCCCTAAATCGTTCTCTATGCGTGTGTTGCCATGCGTCTCGTGGTCAATCTCGCGTCCGCCGCACCGTCTTCTGGCAATAGACGGCGAAGCTCGCCGGAACTCGCCGGAACTCGCCGGAACTCGCCGGCGCTGGACGCGGATTGTCCGTTGCAGCGCGCCGCCTCGAGCGCATTCGACGAGGCGGCGCGCGTCGCTTCCTTCCTTCGACGACTTAGCGTGTACCGACCTCGGCTGCGCCGCGCGCCTGCTCCAGGAATGCCTCCTGCTGACGGTTGAAGTCCGAGTACTGGCGCTGCCATTCCGAAGGCTGCGCAACCGGCGTGACCTGCACCGCCGTCACCTTGTACTCGGGGCAGTTCGTCGCCCAGTCCGAGTTGTCGGTGGTGATCACGTTCGCACCCGACTCCGGGAAGTGGAAGGTGGTGTACACCACGCCTGGCTGCACCCGCTCACTCACGACGGCACGCAGCACGGTCTCGCCCGCGCGACTCTGAATGCCGACCCAGTCGCCGTCCTTCACGCCACGCTCTTCCGCGTCGTGCGGATGAATCTCGAGCCGGTCTTCGTCGTGCCAGTGCACGTTCTCAGTACGGCGCGTCTGTGCACCGACGTTGTATTGCGACAGAATTCGCCCGGTGGTGAGGATGAGCGGGAAACGGCGCGTGACCTTTTCATCCGTCGGCACGTATTGCGTGATGAGGAACTTGCCCTTGCCGCGCACGAACTCGTTGATGTGCATGACGGGGGTACCATCCGGCGCGGCGTCGTTGCACGGCCACTGCACGCTGCCCAGCCGGTCGAGCTTCTCGTAGCTCACGCCGGTAAACGTCGGCGTGAGGCGTGCGATCTCGTCCATGATTTCCGACGGGTGCGCGTAATTCATCTCGTAGCCCAGACGCTTGGCCAGTTGAATCGTGACTTCCCAGTCGGCGTAGCCGGCGCGTGGCGGCATGACCTGACGCACACGCGAGATGCGGCGCTCGGCGTTGGTGAACGTGCCGTCCTTCTCCAGGAACGACGAGCCCGGCAGCAGCACATGCGCGTACTTGGCCGTCTCGTTCAGGAAGATGTCCTGCACGACGATGCACTCCATCTGTTCGAGCGCATGCGTCACGTGCTGCGTGTTGGGGTCGGACTGCACGATGTCCTCGCCCTGACAGTACAGACCCATGAAGGTCCCCGCGATGGCGGCGTCGAACATGTTCGGGATACGCAGCCCTGGTTCGGCTTGCAGCTCGACCCCCCACTCCGCTTCGAACAGCGCACGCGCGCTCGAATCCGACACATGACGATAGCCCGGCAGCTCGTGCGGGAATGCGCCCATGTCGCACGAGCCCTGCACGTTGTTCTGGCCGCGCAGCGGATTCACGCCCACGCCTTCACGGCCGATGTTGCCGGTCGCCATGGCGAGGTTGGCGATACCGATCACCGTCGTCGAGCCCTGTGCATGCTCGGTCACACCCAGACCGTAGTAGATCGCCGCGTTGCCCCCCTTGGCATACAGGCGCGCGGCACCGCGCACGAGGTGCGCAGGCACGCCGGTGTGCACTTCGGTGGCTTCGGGGGAGTTCTCGGCACGGGCGGTGAACTCCCGCCATTGCTGGAAGGCGCGATCCTCGCAGCGCTGGGCGATGAACGCGTCGTCCATCAGGCCTTCGGTCACGATGACATGGGCGAGCGCATTGATCATCGCCACGTTCGTGCCGGGGCGCAGTTGCAGGTGATAGTCGGCCTTGACGTGCGGGCTTTGCACGAGATCGATGCGACGCGGGTCGATCACGATCAGCTTGGCGCCTTCGCGCAGCCGCTTCTTCATGCGCGAGCCGAACACCGGATGACCATCGGTCGGGTTCGCACCCATCACGAGAATCACGTCCGAGTGCTCGACCGACTTGAAGGTCTGCGTGCCGGCCGATTCGCCGAGCGTCGCCTTCAGACCGTAGCCGGTGGGCGAGTGGCACACGCGTGCGCAGGTGTCGACATTGTTGTTGCCGAATGCGGCGCGTACCAGCTTCTGAACCAGGTAGTCTTCTTCGTTCGTGCAGCGCGAGGACACCAGGCCGCCGATCGAGTCGCGCCCGTACTTGGCCTGAATGCGCTTGAACTCGGACGCCGCGTAGTCGAGCGCCTCGTCCCACGACACGTCCTGCCACGGATCGGTGATCTTCTTGCGAATCTTGGGCGTTAGAATGCGGTCCTTGTGCGTGGCGTAGCCCCAGGCAAAGCGGCCTTTCACGCAGGCGTGGCCTTCGTTGGCCTGACCGTCCTTGTGCGGCACCATGCGCACGACTTCGTTACCCTTCATCTCCGCCTTGAACGAACACCCCACGCCGCAGTAGGCGCAGGTGGTGATCTTGGCGTGCTCGGCCTGACCGAGATGAATGACCGATTTTTCCTGCAGCGTCGCGGTAGGACACGCGGCCACGCAGGCGCCGCACGACACGCACTCCGAATCCATGAACGGCTGGTCCTGCCCGGCCGAGACGCGCGCTTCGAAGCCGCGTCCCGAGATCGTCAGCGCGAAGGTGCCTTGCGTTTCCTCACAGGCGCGCACGCAGCGATTGCAGACAATGCACTTCGACGCGTCGTAGGTGAAGTAGGGGTTCGACTCGTCTTTCTCGCTGTCGAAGTGATTGGCGCCGTCGAAGCCATAGCGCACTTCCCGCAGGCCGGTCACGCCGGCCATGTCTTGCAGCTCGCAGTCGCCATTCGCGGCGCACGTCAGACAGTCGAGCGGGTGATCGGAGATATACAACTCCATCACGCCCTTGCGCAGCGCTTGCAGCTTCGGCGATTGCGTGCGCACTTTCATGCCGGGTTCGACGGGCGTCGTGCACGACGCGGGGTAGCCACGCCGGCCTTCGATCTCGACGAGACACAGACGGCACGATCCGAACGGCTCGAGCGAGTCGGTGGCGCACAGCTTGGGCACGTTCACGCCGCCCTCGGAGGCGGCGCGCATGATCGAGGTGCCTGCGGGCACGGTGACCTGTTCGCCGTCGATCTCCAGCGTGACTTCCTGCGTCGATTCGCGGCGTGGCGTGCCGTAATCCTTCTCAAACATCGGGTCCATCATGGTGTGCGATCTCCTAGGCGGCCTGGGTCGGCAGATTCGACGGTTCGGCCGCGCCGAAGTCTTCGGGGAAATGGTTCAGCGCAGACAGCACGGGATAGGGCGTCATGCCGCCCATCGCGCACAGCGAGCCGGCGAGCATGGTGTCGCACAGGTCGCGCAACAGCTTGATCTGCTTGGGACGGTCGCGCCCGTCGATAATCTTGTCCATCACTTCGACGCCGCGCGTCGAGCCGATTCTGCACGGCGTGCACTTGCCGCACGATTCGATGGTGCAGAACTCCATCGCATAGCGCGCGAGCCGGGCCAGATCGACGGTGTCGTCGTGCGCCACGATGCCACCATGGCCGAGCACGGCCCAGAGGGCGGCGAACGCTTCGTAGTCGAGCGGCGTATCCCACTGCGATTCGGGGAGATAGGAGCCGAGCGGACCGCCGACCTGAACCGCGCGCAGCGCCCGGCCGGTGATGGCGCCACCGCCGAAGTCGTAGAGAATTTCGCGCAGCGTCACACCGAAGGCCTTCTCGATGAGGCCGCCGTATTTGATGTTGCCCGCGAGCTGGATGGGCAGCGTGCCGCGCGAGCGGCCCATGCCGAAGTTCTTGTAGAACTCGGCGCCGCGATCCATGATGATCGGCACCGATGCCAGCGAAATCACGTTATTGATGACCGTGGGCAGCCCAAAGAGACCCTCGATGGCAGGCAGCGGCGGCTTGGCGCGCACCACGCCGCGCTTGCCTTCGAGACTCTCAAGCAGCGCGGTTTCTTCGCCGCACACATAGGCGCCGGCGGCCTTGCGCACTTCGAGGTGGAACGCCTTGCCCGAGCCCAGGATGTTCTCGCCAAGGTAGCCCGCCGCGGCGGCATTGGCGATCGCTTCGTTGAGCACGGCAATGGAATGCGGATACTCGCTGCGCACGTAGATATAGCCACGCGTGGCGCCCACGGCGATGCCGCCAATCGTCATGCCCTCGACCAGCACGAGCGGATCGCCTTCCATCAGCATGCGGTCGGCGAACGTGCCTGAATCGCCTTCGTCGGCATTGCAGACGATGTACTTCTGTTCGGCGGGCGTGTTGAGTACCGTCTTCCACTTGATACCGGTCGGGAACGCCGCGCCGCCCCGGCCGCGCAGGCCCGACTCGGTCACTTGCGCGACGATGGCCGCGCCGTCGAGCGCAAGCGCGTTGCGCAGGCCGCGATAGCCGTCGTGCGCGAGGTAGTCGTCGACCGACACCGGGTCGGTGATGCCGACGCGCGCGAAGGTGAGCCGTTCCTGCTGCTTGAAGTACGGGATCTCTTCGGTGAGTCCGAGGGCAAGCGGATGATCGCCGCCGGCCGTGACGTTGGCGTCGAACAGACCGGGCACGTCGTCCACGTCGACGGGGCCATAGGCAACGCGACCCGCCGGGGTCACGACTTCGAGCAACGGTTCGAGCCACAGCATGCCGCGCGTGCCGTTACGCACCAGTTCGATCTCGATGCCACGGCGGGCGGCTTGTGCCGCAATGGCTTCGGCAACCTCGTCGGCGCCGAGCGCGAGGGCGGCGGAGTCACGCGGCAGATAGAGCCGCACGGCGCCCGGCGCTGCGGGCGTCTTGGCGGAAGTGAGAGCTTGGCTCATGCGGCATCCTTGGCGCGGGCGACCAATCGGTCGAATTTCTCGGGAGTGACACGCGCGTGCAACTTGTCGTCGATCATGATGGCGGGCGACGTTGCGCACTGGCCGAGGCAATACACCGGTTCGAGCGCGACATCGCCGCTGTGACTGTGCATCGCGCAGCCCAGCACGCGTTCGGCATGCGCCGCGAGGGCGTCTGCGCCCATGCTCTGGCATGCCTCTGCGCGGCAGATCTGTACGATGTGGCGCGGTGGCGGGCTGGTGCGGAAGTGGTGATAGAACGTGATCACGCCATGCACTTCGGCGCGAGACAGGTTGAGGGCGTTGGCGATGACGGGCACGGCATCCGGGGGTACATAGCCGAAGGTGTCCTGAACGTCATGAAGGATCGGCAGCAGGGGGCCTTCCTGAGTTGCATGGGCGTTCAGAATCGCGTGCACCGTCGCGATGGAAAAAGCCTCGCGCATGGCTGTTGTCTCCTGATTGGCACCCCGTGGGGAGCGGTATGCCTGAGGGTATGGGTTATATGTTCTTGTCCTGCCCGGGGGCGAGAGGCCCAATGGTCACATCCGGCGACGCTGCTCGGGTCTAGCGATCAGCGCGGCGCCGGACGAGCGTGCGGCACATAGCCCCCACCATATGCCGCACGGGCTCGGCCTCTCGCCCGTGGCTTACTTCTTCAACAAACAGGTACTGCGACTGGAAAACTGCCTGCCGCCCCAACGCCTGCTACGCGGGTGGACGGCGCCTCGTCACACCAGAGCAGGCAGTCAGCTGCGCTGCCGCCAGTGCGGTGAGGCCTCGATATGTGAAACACGATATATGATATACGGTATACGTGCAAGCGTTTCCAACCCGGTTGGACAGGCTCGTTTACCCGAATTCGGCGATGTTTCGAGGCGTGAGGGGGAGGGGAAACAGGGGAGCGGAGATTGAGGAAGCGAGGCGTTAGGAATGAAGCGTGAGGAATGAAGCGTGAGGACCGAATCGTGAAGCGCGAGGAGCGAGAAGTGACGAACGAGAAGTGAGGAGCGAGGAGTGGGGCGTGAGGCGTGGCGTGCGGAACGCGCAACAAGAAAAAAAGCCAGCGACATTCCGATGTCACTGGCTTTTTCGCAGGTCGCGGCCGTTGCCGCACGCGGCGTCGGCGCTGAGGTGTTATTCGAGGAAGTCGCAGTGCTCTTCGACGAAGGCGGCCAGACCCAGCGTATGGTCGCGTGCCAGTTTCTCGGCGAGTTCCGTATCGCGCTTCTCGAGTGCGGTGATGATCTTCAGGTGATCGACAATCGAGCGGGCAGCCCGGTCGTTCTGAGCGATCGTCACCTTACGGATGGCGCGCACATGAATGAACAGGTTCCTGATCGTATTGGAGATGGCCTGGGAGCCGCCAAGATTGATCAACGCCTGGTGGAAGTCGATGTTCGCGTCGGAGTACTCTTCAATATGATCCGTTGGCGGTGCGTTGACGAACTCGTCGAACAAATGACGGAGTTTGGCGATGTCGTCGTCGCTCGCATGCAGTGTGGCCAGACGTGCAGACATCCCTTCGAGGGCTGCCCACATTTGGATCATCTCGACGATTTCGCGCTTGGTCTTGCGGATAATGAAGATGCCCCGGCGCGGCACCGTACGCAGAAACCCCTCCTGTTCCAGCAAGGTCATGGCTTCGCGAATCGGCGTGCGCGAAACGCCAAGCACCTGGATGAGCTGACGCTCATCCAGGCGGATTTCTTCTTTCTGGTTATAGATATCGGCGTCGGCGATGGCTTTTTTCAGCAGCGCATACGCCTGATTGCGAAAACTCGTGGTCGTATCGATCGGCTCCAGCGCGAGCGGAGTCACGCGCGCCGGAGTTGGGGTGATCAGGGACATGCAATAGTCTCCTAGGTATTACGGCCCCTTCAGAGGCGCAATGCTTGCTGCCCCACGATGGTTGCCGGCTTGGTGACGAGTTTACCCGATTCGTTTGCCTGCGTGGTTTCCGCCAGGTAGGCAAAGCGGCCGTTCTTTTCGGCCTTTTCGAGCATCGAGGCCGGCAGGGCGACGAAGAGATGAACCATCGCAACACCGGTGGCAAGGGCGGAAGCAAGGGCGAGCAAAGTCAGCGCAGCGACAAACATGGTGAGACTCCTGATAAACGTTAAATGATCGTAATGTGGGGGAGAACTTGCTTTGCATTGTATGTCGCGGCGCAGCAAGTCTCAAGATATACCACATACCAAATACCAAAATTTATCGTTTTTCGGGACGTTCTTTGTGTCACTGCACCGGTTCACTGCCCGGATTTGTCGTTTTTTTCGATAATGCTAGGTGGGTCGATGGTGGTGGTGAATCTCCTAGGGGGTCCGTCTGGCTTGCCTAAGTGCGGATTTCGGGACGCCAGCAGCGCGTGCGATTTCAGGGGTGAACGGTCGTGCTTTCAGAGGGGGGCCAGCGTGCGTTATTGCGTTGCCGCGAAACCACATGGGCACCGAGGTCCTTCGGGGACGACGGGCCATGCGCATTCGGCGAAAAATCGGCCGCGCCCGGAGGTCCGGCGGCGGCCCGCTCAAGCCACTGCGTGGGCGGAACGGCAACGCGATTCCGTCGATCGCTCGCATCTGCCTCTCTATATAGATAGCGGCGCTGATTGCGGGGCTCCGCCGTGGACCCCGCGTTCTGTGTTTCATGAAAACAACGTCAGGCTCAGGCCGCTTTGGCCAGACGCGCCTGGGCGGCCGCGACAGCATCCGGCTGCGTCATGAACTCGCGTTGCTGAATCAGCGCCAGCACCACGTCGAGGGTCGGGGTTGGCACGCCGGCGAGGCGTCCCATCTCCTGGACCACGGAGACCAGCGGATCGATTTCCATGGCGCGCCCGCGCTCCAGATCCTGGAGCATCGACGTCTTGTGTGCACCGACCGCGCCCGCCCCATTGATACGACGCTCCACGTCGACGCGAAAATGTACGCCGAACTTGTCGCCGATCGCCTTGGCCTCGAGCATCATGGCGCGTGCAATGGCACGCGTGCCCGGATCGCTCGCAATGATATCGAGTGTGCCGTGCGTGAGTGCCGAGATCGGGTTGAAGCAGAGGTTGCCCCAGAGCTTGAGCCAGATCTCGTCGCGGACGTTCTCGCGAATCGGCGCGTCGAGTCCGCCGGCGGTCATCAACTGCGCGAGCTTCTCCACGCGCTCCGTGCGCTCGCCGCTGGCTTCGCCCAGCGGAAACTTATTGCCGTAGACATGCTGAATCACGCCCGGCGCGACCACTTCGGTGGCCGGATAAACGACGCAGCCGATGGCGCGCTCGGGCCCGAGCTGACGCCACTGGCGGCCGCCGGGGTCGATGCTCTCGAGCGTCGTGCCTTCGAGCGCACCACCGTGCTTGTAGAAGTACCAGTAGGGGATTCCGTTCACGGCCGTGACGACGGCGGTATCCGGGCCGATCAGCGGCTGCATCGCGTCGAGTACCGACGGCACCGAGTGTGCCTTCAGGGCGATGATGACGTAATCCTGCGGACCGAGCTCACGCGGGTCATCCGTGCAGCGCAACTGGGCCACCCGTTCCTCGCCATCGATCAGCAACTTGAGTCCGTGCTCGCGCATGGCGCTCAGATGCGGACCGCGCGCGACCAGACTGACATCGGCTCCGGCGCGCGCGAGTTGCACGCCAAGATAGCCGCCGATGGCACCAGCGCCATAGATGCAAATCTTCATGAAGTCTCTCCCTCCAAAGGTGAATCGAAATCTTGGCCTGGTACTGGCCGTTTATTCTTCTAATACCAAATGTTGTATATCGTATATCACATGAAGAGGGCCGCCAAGCCTTCCAGGCCCAATTACCGTCATGGTTTCCCCGCAGACGCTGGAAAAACATGCGTCTGGATGTGTGAGCGCAACGGGCATGAAATAGGGGGGCGGAAAACGCCTCATCCGCCGAATTAGCGAATTATTACGGTATGTTACAAGGCGAGTGGAAGGCCGCCGAAATGGGGTTCTTGTGAGAAAAATTATCGTAAATATCGTCTTGTGCTGGTTTTAAAAAATACCAAGGAGGCCGATATAAAAAGGCTGAACGCCTTGATTGGCGTGCCTTTCGGATCAGGTTAACTCCTTAGTATTTTCGCATTGCGTTGTTGCGCTACTCCGTCCTACAGTGGCGTTACTGTATCTAGCCGCCACTTAGGACAGTGCCTCGCGTGCCGCAATTGTTTTCCCTGCAATGGACGAAAACGACGGCGGCACGCGAAGAGGAAGACGAAGATCGCAATAAATTAGTGTTGACTTATATCTGATATATCGTATATTTCGTTCGGTATATTTGCGGGAGGCAATGGACCCCGTAAGCATTAGAGATAAGTCGGCGAGGCTAAGACCTCGTAAAGCATACCCAGGGGGCACAGACCCCATCCGGAAGGTGTTGTTGTTGTGAAGCTGCCAAACAACTGGAAACCGATGGAGGAGGTACAAGTGGAGACGACAAATCAACACGGCAAGGAATCCGTGTTCGCGAGCCCTTGGGTTCAGCTCGTGTTCGGTGTGATTTGCATGGCGATGATCGCCAATCTGCAGTACGGGTGGACGCTGTTCGTCAACCCGATCGATGAGAAGTATCACTGGGGCCGTACGGCGATTCAGGTGGCGTTCACGATTTTCGTGGTGACCGAAACCTGGCTGGTGCCGGTCGAAGGGTATCTGGTCGACAAGTTCGGCCCGCGCCCGGTCGTGGTCGGTGGCGGTCTGCTGTGCGGTATCGCATGGGTCTTGAACGCCTATGCATCCTCGCTGCCGATGCTGTATTTCGCTGCGGCCGTGGGCGGGGTGGGTGCCGGTGCGGTGTATGGCACTTGCGTGGGTAATGCGTTGAAGTGGTTCCCGGATCGCCGTGGTCTTGCGGCGGGCCTCACCGCTGCCGGTTTCGGCGCCGGTTCGGCACTGACGGTGGTGCCGATCGCCAACATGATCAAGTCGAGCGGCTACGAAAACACCTTCCTGACCTTCGGTCTGGGCCAAGGGATCATCGTGCTGCTGCTGGGGCTGGCGCTCGCCTCCCCGCCGGCTTCGATCGAAGCGCTCAAGAAGCTGGCCCCTGGGGCCATGCGCTACAACGCCAAGCCGACCGAAGTCATGCGCTCCCCGGTGTTCTGGATGATGTACCTCATGTTCGTGCTGATGGCCGCTGGCGGCCTGATGGCCACGGCACAGCTCGGCCCGATCGCCAAGGACTACGGTCTCGATCAGGCACCGGTCTCGATCCTCGGCCTGACGCTGCCCGCACTCACGTTCGCACTGGCGATCGACCGGGTGCTCAACGGGGTGACGCGTCCGGTGTTCGGTTGGATCTCGGACAAGATCGGTCGTGAAAACACGATGTTCATCGCGTTTGCGATGGAAGCTGCGGGGATTTATGCCTTGGCCAAGTTCGGCCAGCACCCGGTGGCCTTCGTGATTCTGACGGGCCTGGTGTTCTTTGCCTGGGGTGAGATCTACAGCTTGTTCCCGGCGACCTGCGCTGACACATACGGCTCGAAGTACGCCGCCACCAACGCGGGGATGCTCTACACCGCGAAGGGGACCGCCGCGTTGCTGGTGCCCTTCTCGAGCATCATCACCACGATGACGGGGAGCTGGCAGGCGGTGTTCATGATTGCCTGTGCCATGAACGCGTTCGCGGCCTTCCTTGCCTTGTTCGTCCTCAAGCCGATGCGTGCCCGTCTGGCGCAGCGTTACGCGAGTGACTACAAAGCGCAATCGAGTGAGCCGGTGGTGAAGGCGGCGGACCTGTCGCGCAGCACCACGTAACGCGAACTTCACGATGTGAAGCCGCAGCCTGACTGGCCTGATGAGAGAAATGTTTGACCGGCGTGCAATCCGTGCCCTGACAGGGCCGGTTGCACGGCCGGGTGAGCAGGTAGCGAAGCAGTAAGGGAATAGCCATTAATCGTCAGACAAGACGACGCAACACTGAAACCGGAAAATTTGGAGGAGAGAATTATGTCCATTGCGATGACCGTGCCAGTCGGCAAAGCGGAAAACGACACCGCGGGCAACACGCTCAATGACACCAGCCGACACGCGAACATCGTGTCCGAGGCAGAAACGACGGATGGCTTTCATCTGATCATCGATGCCCTGAAAGCGAACGACATCGACACCATCTTCGGTCTGGTGGGGATTCCCATCACCGATCTGGCTCGTCTCGCGCAAGCCGAGGGCATGCGTTTCATCGGCTTCCGCCATGAGCAGCATGCAGGGCACGCGGCGGCCATCGCCGGCTACATGACGCAAAAGCCCGGCATCTGCCTGACGGTGTCCGCACCTGGCTTCCTGAACGGCCTGACGGCGCTCGCGAACGCGACCACCAACTGCTTCCCGATGATTCTCATCAGCGGCTCGAGCGAGCGTGAGATCGTCGATCTGCAGCAGGGCGATTACGAAGAGATGGATCAACTCAATGCGGCCAAGCCGTATTGCAAGGCCGCCTACCGCGTGCTGCACGCCGAAGACATCGGCGTCGGCCTGGCGCGTGCGATCCGCGCCGCTGTGTCCGGGCGTCCTGGCGGCGTGTATCTGGACCTGCCGGCCAAGCTGCTGGCGCAAACCATCGACGCACAGAAGGCGAAGAACTCGCTGATTCGCGTGATCGACGCCGCACCGCGTCAGATCCCGGCACCGGATGCCGTTCAGCGCGCGCTCGACGTCATCAAGGGCGCCAAGCGTCCGCTGATTCTGTTGGGCAAAGGCGCTTCGTACGCGCAAGCCGACGCCGATATTCGTGCGCTCATCGAGAAAACCGGCATTCCGTACCTGCCGATGTCGATGGCCAAGGGCCTGCTGCCCGACACGCATGAGCAATCGGCCGCCGCCGCGCGTTCGTTCGTGCTGCAAGAGGCCGACGTGGTCGTGCTGATCGGCGCGCGCCTGAACTGGCTGCTCGCGCACGGCAAGGGCAAGACGTGGGGCTCGGCACCGAAGAAGTTCGTTCAGATCGACATCTCGCCGACGGAAATCGACAGCAACGTCGCGATTGCCGCGCCGGTCATCGGCGACATCGGCTCGTGCGTGTCGGCACTGCTCGCCGGCGTGGACAGCCAGTTCGGCAAGCCGTCCGCCGAATGGACGGGCGCCATCGCAGAGCGCAAGAGCAAGAACCTGGCGAAGATGGCGGCAACGCTCGCGCAGAATCCGTCGCCGATGAACTTCCACAGCGCACTGGGTGCGATTCGCGACGTTCTCAAGCAGTACCCGGATATCAACCTCGTCAACGAGGGCGCGAATACGCTCGACTACGCGCGCGCCATCATCGACCAGTACCAACCGCGCAAGCGCTTCGACTCGGGTACGTGGGGCGTGATGGGGATCGGCATGGGCTTCGCCATCGGCGCGGCCGTCACGAGCGGCCAACCGGTCGTGGCCATCGAGGGTGACAGTGCATTCGGCTTCAGCGGCATGGAACTCGAAACCATTTGCCGCTACGAGCTGCCGGTCACCACCGTCATCTTCAACAACAACGGCGTGTATCGCGGCACCGACGTCAATCCGACGGGCGGCAAGGACGTGGCCCCGACGGTGTTCGTCAAGGGCGCGCGCTACGACAAGATGATCGAGGCGTTCGGCGGCATTGGCTACCACGTCACCACGCCGCAAGAACTGGCGAGCGCGCTGGAAGCATCGATCGCGTCGGGCAAGCCCACGCTCATCAATGCCGTCATCGACGAAGCTGCAGGCACCGAGAGCGGCCGTCTGACGAATCTGAATCCGCAAAGCGCGGCGATGAAAAAGTAATCCGAGTCAATCAAGGAGACATGACATGAGCAAACCCCTCGAAGGCATCAAGATCATCGACTTCACGCACGTGCAAGCCGGCCCTGCCTGTACGCAATTGCTGGCCTGGTTCGGTGCGGACGTGATCAAGGTGGAGCGCCCGGGTTCGGGCGACGTCACGCGTAACCAACTGCGCGACATCCCCGACGCCGATGCCTTGTACTTCACGATGCTCAACAGCAACAAGCGCTCGTTGACGCTCGATACGAAGACGCCGGAAGGCAAGGAAGTGCTCGAGAAGCTGGTGAAGGAGTCGGACGTGCTCGTCGAGAACTTCGCACCGGGCGCACTCGATCGCATGGGCTTCACGTGGGAGCGCCTGAACGAACTGAACCCGAAGCTGATCGTGGCATCGGTCAAGGGCTTCTCCGACGGTCACCACTACGACGACCTGAAGGTGTATGAAAACGTCGCGCAGTGCGCAGGTGGCGCCGCCTCGACGACCGGCTTCTGGGACGGTCCCCCGACGGTGTCGGCCGCAGCCCTCGGCGACAGCAACACCGGCATGCATTTGGCGATCGGCATTCTGACGGCGCTCATCGGCCGTGGACAGACGGGACGCGGTCAGAAGGTGGCCGTCTCGATGCAGGACTCGGTCATCAATCTGTGCCGCGTGAAGCTGCGCGACCAGCAGCGTCTGGATCGTATCGGCTACCTTGAAGAGTATCCGCAATACCCGCATGGCGAGTTCAGCGATGTGGTGCCGCGCGGCGGTAACGCAGGCGGTGGCGGACAGCCGGGCTGGGTGCTCAAGTGCAAGGGCTGGGAGACGGATCCGAACGCCTACATCTACTTCACGATTCAGGGTCACGCGTGGGAGCCGATCTGCCGCGCGTTGGGCAAGCCGGAATGGATCGAAGATCCGAACTACGCAACGCCGCAAGCCCGTCAGCCGCACATCTTCGACATCTTCGCGACCATCGAAGCCTGGCTGGCCGACAAGACGAAGTACGAAGCGGTGGACATCCTGCGCAAGTTCGATATCCCGTGCGCTCCGGTCCTGTCGATGAAGGAAATCGCGAACGACCCGTCGCTGCGCGCTTCGGGCACGATCGTCGAAGTGCCGCACAAAGAGCGCGGTACGTACCTGACCGTTGGCAGCCCGATCAAGTTCTCGGGTCTGAAGCCTGAAATCACGGGCTCGCCGCTGCTCGGTGAGCACACCGACGAGATCCTGACCGAGTTGGGCTACAACAAGGATCAGATCGCAAAGCTGCACTCGTCGCGGTCCGTTTAAGTCCGGCACGAAGTCGCTGCCCCGCATGGACCGTGACCGCCCTCGGGCGGTGACGGTGCGCGCGGGCGCACGGCAGCGGTACATGGGTGCGGCTCCTTGCGGAGCACGCACCCATTTTTATTTTCGGGACCGCGCTGTTCGCTAATTGATGTACTTTATTGGCATGTTTGGCGCCCGTGCCATTCGCATTCCCCACAAGATTATTGGAGACATCATGAGTGCATCCGTCGACGTCAATCAGTTGGTTCAGGTGGTGGGCGACGCCATCGTCGTGGCCGATCCGCAGAACATCATCACGCTGTGGAATTCGGGCGCGCAGGCGATGTTCGGCTACTCGGCGGCGGAGGCGGTCGGGCAGCCGCTGGACATCATCATTCCCGAGCGTCTGCGTGCGCGTCACAACGAAGGCTATGCCAAGACCATGGAGACCGGACAGACGAAGTACGGCAGCGATCTGCTGAAAGTCCCCGCTGCGCACAAGGACGGCCGGAACATGTCGATCGCGTTTACCGTTGCCTTGCTGCACGGCGACGGCGGAGAAGTGACCGGCATCGTTGCCGTGATTCGCGACGAGACCGCACGATTCCAGGAAGATCGTCAGTTGCGCAAACGTCTGGCGGAACTCGAAGCGAAAGTGGCGGCAACAACAGCAGGCTGATCGCTCGATGCCGGATGCGATGGCACGGCGACGCTGCCGCCGCTGCCGCTAACGCCGCTGCCGCTGCTGCCGCTAACGCCCGACCGGCACCCGAAGTCAAGGAAGCACCGATTCACGACGCGCCCCGATGGGTGGCATCGCGAATCGGTGCTTTTGTCTTTTTGACCCTCGCAAACGAGCGATGGGAGGACGATGAGTATTTTGTATTCAATATATTGATGATGCCAATGACGCCTGCGTTGCTCAAATGGCCGAATTTCATCGTCGTGACATATGCCTGTAAACCCGTAGCCGCGTCGCTGTGGCGGTTTGATGTTGCGGTGCGGATTCCCTTTCGGCATGGGGGTTTGGCCGCTTTTTGACAGATCGATGCCGCGCCACAACAAATCGCATCGGCAACAAAAAGCCGTTGATAAAATATCGTGTATGAAATACCGTATATCACAAGATTCGATCGGCGACGGAAATGGCGCCCGCAGAGGCGACACCCTTCGACCGATCAGGCGAGCCCCCTTTCGCATATCAATTACATAAACGCCGTCGCATCAGGAGGAGACAAACCATGTTCACCGTCGCCAGCATCCGGCGCGAAGCCAGCCCCTCGGGGGGCGCGCACGCACAGTCAACCCCGGCGCGCGCCGTGAGCCGCGCTCAGGTTCAACTTTCGGTGTATGTCTCGGGCGCGTCTGCCCGGGCAACCTGCTGAGCGGAGGCGACCATGGGCAAGGCACTTGAAGGTGTGCGCATTCTCGACTTCACGCATGTGCAGTCGGGGCCGACTTGCACGCAGCTACTCGCCTGGTTCGGGGCGGATGTCATCAAGATCGAACGGGCCGGTCATGGCGACGTGACGCGCGAGCAACTGCGTGACATTCCCGACGCAGATAGCCTCTACTTCACGATGCTCAACAGCAACAAGCGTTCGATCACGCTCGACACCAAGCACCCGGAAGGCAAGGCGGTGCTCGAGCACATGATTCGCGACTGCGACGTGCTGGTGGAGAACTTCGCGCCTGGCGCGCTGGATCGTATGGGTTTCACGTGGGAGCATATCCACGCGTTGAACCCGCGCATGATCGTGGCGTCGGTCAAGGGCTTCGGCCCCGGCCCGTATCAAGACTGCAAGGTCTATGAGAACGTGGCGCAGTGCGTAGGCGGCGCTGCCTCGACAACGGGCTTCGACGACGGCCCGCCCATGGTCACCGGGGCACAGATCGGTGACTCCGGCACGGGGTTGCATCTCGCGCTGGGCATCGTCACGGCGCTCTATCAACGAACCATGACCGGGCAGGGCCAGCGCGTGCTCGCCGCGATGCAGGACGGCGTGCTGAACCTGTGCCGCGTGAAGCTGCGCGACCAGCAGCGTCTGGAGCGTGCCCGCGTGATGGAGGAGTATCCGCAGTATCCGAACGGTCAGTTCGGCGACGCCGTGCCGCGCGCCGGCAATGCGTCGGGCGGTGGCCAGCCCGGCTGGATTCTCAAGTGCGAGGGCTGGGAGACCGACCCGAACGCGTACATCTACTTCATCACGCAGGCGCCCGTGTGGGGCTCGATCTGCAAGGTGATCGGCAAGCCCGAGTGGGTGGAGCATCCGGACTACGCGACGCCGCGCGCGCGTCTGCCGCGTCTGCGCGAAATCTTCGACACGATCGAGCAATGGACCATGACCAAGACGAAGTTCGAGGTGATGGGCATTCTCAACGAGTACGACATTCCCTGCGGCCCGATTCTGTCGATGAAGGAAATCGCCGAGGACATGTCGCTGCGCGAGACCGGGACCATCGTCGAAGTCGATCATCCGAAGCGTGGCAAATACCTCACCGTGGGCAATCCGATCAAGCTCTCGGACAGTCCCACGCATGTCGAGCGCTCACCGCTGCTTGGCGAGCATACGGACGACGTGCTCTCCGAGTTCGGCTACAGCCCGCAACAGATCGCTGCACTGCGCGAAGTCGGCGCGGTGTGAGCGGCGGCAGGCGAGCGCAAGTGTCTGCTCGAGGCAGATGTGAATGACTTCAAGACATCGCGTCCGGCGCGCACACGGCCAACCCTGCCGTGCCGCCGGGCCGTTACAGGAATGGCAAACGCATGAAGCTCTGGACCCGTTTCAAGACCGCGCATGGCCGCATTGGCTTTGGCCTGCTGCAGGGCGACCAAATTCTCGAGCATCGCGGCAATCTCTACGATCAGCCGATCGCGACGGGCGCGACGATCGCGCGCGACGCGGTCGACCTGCTGTGCCCGTGCGAGCCGTCGAAGATCGTGGCGCTCTGGAACAATTTCCACGCACTCGGCGCAAAGCTTGGCAAGGCCGCACCGTCGCATCCGCTCTTCCTCATCAAGCCTGCGACGTCGCTGGCCGGGCCCGACGCGGTGATTCAGCGTCCGGCCTCGTATGCCGGCAAGATCGTCTTCGAGGGGGAGTTGGGCGTTGTGATCGGCAAGCGCGCGAGCAACGTGAGCGAGGAAGCGGCGCGCGATCACATTCTGGGCTACACCCTGGTCAACGACGTGACCGCGGCTGAGATCATCGAGCAGGACGGCAACTTCGCGCAGTGGACACGCGCCAAGGGCTTCGACACGTTCGGCTGCCTTGGCCCGGTCATCGCGCAGGATTTCGACTGGCGCGAGGCAACGCTGGTGACGCGGCTCGACGGCACGGAGCGCCAACGTTATCCGCTCGCCGACATGATCTTCAACCCGTGGCAACTCGTCGCGCGCATCTCACAGGACATGACCCTGCTGCCCGGCGACGTGATTGCGGTGGGCACATCGATTGGCGTGGGCTCGATGAAGGAGGGCGCGCTGGTGGAGGTGAGCATCGACGGACTGGGGACGTTGGCCAATCGCATGGGCGGCTGACGGCGCAACCGATTTCACGGTGATCGGCCGGGGTGGCAATGGCCTGAGTCGATCGCCCTTTTTCATTTGGCAGATCAGCGATCTGTCGGGCGCGGGGCGACGCGATCGTCGCCCCCGGCGGGCGGCGGCACGGGGCTCTTGTAGGCCATCATGCCGTCGATGAGCGCCGCGCCCTCGGCCAGCAGGAACTCGCGGAAGGCGAGCGCGACAGGCGGCAGCCGCTTGCTGCGACGATGCACGACGTACCAGCTTTGCCACGCGGGAAAGCCTTGCACGTCGAGCACCGTCAACTGACCGGTCTGTAGCTCCATGCCGACGGTATGCGCGGACAGAAAGCTGATACCCATGCCCGCCGCGACCGCTTGCTTGATGGTCTCCGTGCTGGCGATCTCCATCGTGATCTTGAGTTGCTGAGTGCGATGACCGAACGCGTCCTGCAAGGAATTCCACGTGTCGGATCCGCGCTCGCGACTGATGAACGGCTCTTGCGTGAGGCGCGAGAACGGAATCTGACGCTGGCCGGCAAGCGCATGGTCGGGCGGCGCGACGATGACGTAGGGATGGGGTGCGAAGGCTTCGTTGATCGTATCGATCTCGTGAGGCGGGCGCACCATCACCGCCAGATCGGTGAGGTTCTCGGTGAGCCGGTGCAACAGTTCTTCGCGGTTATGCACCGTAAGGCCCAGCGTCACGCCGGGATGGCGCACGGTGAACGCGGCGAGCAGCCGGGGAAAGAAATAGTCCCCTGCGCTGATGACTGCGACGTTGAGCTTGCCGCCGGTAATGCCCTTGAGGTGGCCCATTGCCTCTTCGGTCTCGCGAAAGAGCGCAATGATCGCGCGGCTGTAATGAAGCATTTCGGTGCCCGCTGGCGTGAGGAAGACCTTTTTGCCCAGTTGCTCGAAGAGCGGCAGGCCGGCGTGTATCTCGAGTTGCTTGACCTGGGTCGAGACGGCCGGTTGCGTGAGGTGAAGTTCTTCGGCGGCACGCGAAAAGCTCAAATGGCGCGCCACGGCTTCGAAGACCTTGAGTTGACGGAGCGTGGCGTTTTTCATGCGGCGGGCATCCAGAGGTCGGCGTGTGCGGCGGAACGATTTCCGCTCACGAAGCATTTCCGACGAAGTATAAGTAATCGTTGATGGTTTGCATAATTAACTTTAACTGTCTTTTATGGGTTGGGCTGCGTAATCTGCAATGGCAGCCTGCATGAAAGTGGTGTGACAGCAAAGCGTCGGTGACATGTCATGCCAGGCGAGAGCGGGTTTGCGTGTTCTGGAGTCGATCACTGTTTTGGGAGAGCGCCATCATGTCTGTCATCGAATCGCATATCAAACCCGCCGCGCTGGCACCGGTTGCCAACGCCCATCTGCACGCGTTCAACAACGCGTTCGTCGAGCTGGGTCTGGACTGGTACTGGGATAACCACACGTACACCCGGTTGCTGCACACGACCGGAAATCAAGATTTGCCGCTGGCGTATCTCGAAGGCGCTTCGGCGCAGGCGCTGCGCATGGCCGAACTGGTGTTGATCGGGGCGTATCTCGACGGACATCAGCCGCATTTGCTGCGCGCCTACGAGCCGGAATTCCTGTGCGATCTGATTCATTGCACCAAGGTGCGTTGCTTCGAAGGCGCCAATGAAGGGCGTTCGATGCAGCCGCCGCGAGCCGCTGCGGCCTGAGTTTCACAACACCACAGGGGCTCAGACCCCGAGACAATAACTATGCATATTGGCATTCCAAAGGAGACGGCCGACGGCGAATCCCGCGTCGCGGCCACACCGGAAACGGTGAAGAAGCTGGTGGGCGCTGGGCATCGCGTCACCGTGGAGCGGGGCGCAGGCGAGGCGGCGAGTGTGCCCGATGCCGCGTATGTTGCGGCGGGTGCGTCGAGCGGCAGCGCAGCCGAGGCCCTCGGCGCGGAGTTGGTGCTGAAGGTGCGCGCACCGTCGGTCGCCGAGATCGGCCTGATTCCACGCGGTAGTGCGCTCGTGGGCATGCTCAACCCGTTCGATGCCGAGAACAACGCTCGCATGGCGGCCGCGGGCGTCATCGGCTTCGCTTTGGAAGCCGCGCCGCGCACCACGCGTGCGCAAAGCATGGATGTGTTGTCCTCGCAGGCCAACATCGCCGGCTACAAGGCCGTGATGCTCGCCGCCAACCTGTATCAGCGCTTCATGCCGATGCTCAT
>NZ_JAYRUC010000029.1:0-57456 GCF_041919235.1 Pandoraea sp. | reverse complement strand
ATGAGCATCGGCATGAAGCGCTGATACAGGTTGGCGGCGAGCATCACGGCCTTGTAGCCGGCGATGTTGGCCTGCGAGGACAACACATCCATGCTTTGCGCACGCGTGGTGCGCGGCGCGGCTTCCAGCGCGAAGGCTGTGATGCCGGCCGCTGCCATGCGAGCGTTGTTCTCGGCGTCGAACGGGTTGAGTATGCCGACAACCACACTGCCACGCGGAATTTGCGCCAGTTCGTCCGGCGATGGGGCTCGCACCTTAAGTATGAGTTCTGCGCCGAGCGCGTCGGCGGCGTTGCCCAGCGTAGCGCCAGCGGCCTCGAACGCGGCGTCGGGAACGCTCGCTGCGCTTCCTGCACCGTGTCCGATCACGACTTGATGTCCTGACGCGACCAGCTTTTTCACCGTCTCGGGCGTGGCCGCGACACGGGTTTCGCCGGCAAGCGTTTCGGCGGGAATGCCGATTCTCATTGCATCTCTCCTTGGGTTTGTGAACTGATGTCATCAACGGCCAAGGAGCGGCAGTGCGTGCGCTGCCGGGGCAGGTGCATGACCTGCTTCGCCGCTGATGACATTAGTCCTGCAAAAACCACTGCAAACGAACTACTGCACAAACCGGTGACGCGGTACGGCCACTGCACACTGCACATTGCTGGTGCTCGAAGCTTACCCGAAGATGGCAAACCCGCCTATTGCACGAAACGGCATATGCATATGCCGACGCTTGGGGATCGCGCTGGCGTGGACCGACCGACCGGTCGGTCGTTTGACCCACGCGTCTTCTGCGCCAAACACCGTCAGACGGTAAAATGTCGGCTTTATCGGGGTAACGTCCTGGCAAGGCGGTCCGGCGCAACGTCCGTCGTGCGCCATGTCCGTGATGTCGGTTAAGTCTCGCGTCCACCGAGGATGTGCCATGAATGCGCGCTGGAAGCCCAACGTGACGGTTGCCGCGGTCGTCGAACGCGACGGCCGTTTTCTGTTTGTCGAGGAGCAAAAGCGTGCTGGCCTGCTGATCAACCAACCGGCCGGTCATCTGGAGCCAGGCGAGTCGATTGTCGACGCAGTGCGCCGCGAAGTTCTCGAAGAGACGGCCTATGTGTTCGAGCCGCAGCACCTGGTGGGCATCTATCTCGCCCCGGGGCCGGGCGACATCGCCTACCTGCGCTTTACCTTCACCGGCACGCTGGGCGAGTTCGACGCGTCGCGCACGCTCGACGACGGGATCGTCGGCACCGTTTGGCTGACGCCGGATGAAGTGCGCGCCCAGCGCGCGCGGCATCGCTCGCCCGTTCTGGAGCGATGCATGGACGATTACCTGCGGGGGGTCCGTTACGACCTCGCCCTACTTCTGACCTGTCCGGCGATGGCCGGCGGGCAAGGCAACACATGAGTCAAAAACGCGTAGTGGTCGGCATGTCGGGCGGCGTGGATTCGTCGGTCACGGCATGGCTGCTCAAACAACAGGGGTACGACGTCGTCGGTCTGTTCATGAAGAACTGGGAAGACGATGACGACAGCGAATACTGTTCGACCCGCCAGGACTGGATCGACGTGGTGTCGGTCGCCGATCTGATCGGCATCGACGTCGAAGCCGTGAACTTTGCCGCCGAGTACAAGGACCGCGTGTTTGCGGAATTCCTGCGCGAGTATTCGGCGGGCCGCACGCCCAATCCGGATGTGCTGTGCAACGCCGAGATCAAGTTCAAGGCGTTTCTCGATCACGCCGTGGCGCTGGGCGGCGAGACCATCGCCACCGGCCACTACGCCCGTGTGCGCGAGCAGGACGGGCGCTTTGCGCTGCTCAAGGCCTTCGATCACACCAAGGATCAGAGCTATTTCCTGCATCGGCTCAATCAGAAGCAGCTCTCGCGCACGATGTTCCCGCTCGGCGAGATGCCCAAGAAGAAGGTTCGCGAGATCGCCGCACAGATCGGTCTGCCCAACGCCAAGAAGAAGGATTCGACCGGTATCTGCTTCATCGGCGAGCGTCCGTTCCGCGACTTCCTCAATCGCTATCTGCCGACCCAGCCTGGCCCGATGAAGACGCCGGACGGTGCGGTCGTGGGCGAGCATGTGGGCCTGGCGTTCTACACGTTGGGGCAGCGCAAGGGCATCGGGTTGGGCGGCAGCCGCGACGGCTCCGGCGAGCCGTGGTTCGTCGCGCGCAAGGACATGGCGAGCAACACCCTGTATGTCGTGCAGGGACACGATCATCCGTGGCTGCTCTCGGGCACGCTCGATGCCGAGGATCTCTCGTGGGTCGCAGGCGAGCCGCCCGCGCAAGGCACGCACTGCGCCGCGAAGACCCGCTATCGTCAGACCGACGCGCCGTGTGAAGTCGTCCGTGCCGATGCGAGCGCGCTCACGCTGTCGTTCTCCGAGGCGCAGTGGGCGGTCACGCCGGGCCAGTCGGCCGTGCTGTATGACGGCGAGGTCTGTCTGGGCGGCGGCATCATCGCCGCCACGACGCCGGCCGCCCCGCGCGACACCGATGCGCCGGCCACAGCCGTCGCCAGGCATACCCTCCTCAATACGCATTGAAGCCGCCGGCGCTCGCTGGGGGAAACGCCCGGCGGGCATGCCGACGAGTGTCCCCCTACAGCAAGGAGGTCTCATGTTTTCGCGCCGATTCCTGGCTCTCTGGCTCGCCGTGGCGTTGCTCGTGGCAACGCTTGCGCTGGTACTCTTCGACGGTTGGCATCCGCTGTGGCCGCTGCCGTTTGCGGCGTTGGTCGCGCTTGGGGCCTGGGATGTCGTGCAACAGCGTCACGCCGTGCTGCGCAACTACCCACTGTGGGGACATTTCCGGTTTCTGTTCGAAGCCATCCGGCCGGAAATTCGCCAGTACTTCGTAGAAGACGACACGTCCGAGACACCGTTCTCGCGCGCACAGCGCAGCATCGTCTACCAGCGCGCGAAGGGAGATGTCGACAGCCGCCCGTTCGGCACCGAGGTCGATGTCAAGGCGACCGGCTACGAGTGGATCGCCCATTCGCTCGCGCCGACCGTGCTGAAGGATCACGACTTTCGCATCACCATCGGTCCGGATCGTGCGCAACCGTATTCGGCGTCGATCTTCAACATCTCCGCCATGAGCTTCGGCGCACTGTCGGCCAACGCGATCCGCGCACTCAATCGCGGCGCGAAGCTCGGCAACTTCATCCATGACACCGGCGAGGGTTCCATCTCGCCGCACCACCGGGAGCACGGCGGCGACCTGATATGGGAAGTGGCCTCGGGCTATTTCGGCTGCCGCAATGACGACGGCACCTTCAACGCCGAAAAGTTCGCCGCGCAGGCGACGACACCGCAGGTGAAGATGATCGAGGTGAAGCTCTCGCAGGGCGCGAAGCCGGGGCACGGGGGCGTTCTGCCTGCTGCAAAGATCACGCCGGAAATCTCGGCCACGCGCGGCGTGCCAATGGGGCAGGACTGCATTTCGCCGTCGCGCCACAGCGAATTTTCGACACCGCTTGGACTGCTGCAATTCGTCGAGCGTCTACGCACGCTCTCGGGCGGCAAGCCGACCGGCTTCAAGCTGTGCATCGGCCATCCGTGGGAATTCTTCGGCATTGTGAAGGCGATGCTCGAGAGCGGTATCCTGCCCGACTTCATCGTCGTGGACGGCTCGGAAGGCGGTACTGGCGCTGCGCCGCTGGAATTCACCGATCACGTGGGGGCGCCACTGCAGGAAGGGCTTCTGCTCGTGCACAACACCCTCGTGGGCGCCGGGTTGCGCGACAAGATCCGCATTGGCGCGTCAGGCAAGATCGTCACCGCATTCGATATCGCCCGTACGCTGGCCATTGGCGCCGATTGGTGCAACTCGGCCCGCGGCTTCATGTTCGCCATCGGCTGCATTCAGTCGCAGAAATGCCACACCGATCGTTGCCCGACAGGCGTGGCAACGCAAGATGCGTTGCGTCAGCGTGCACTTGTGGTGCCGGACAAGGCGCAGCGCGTGCAGCAGTTTCACGCGCATACGCTGCATGCGCTGCAAGAGTTGATTCAGGCCGCGGGGTTGTCGCATCCATCGGATTTGCGTGCGCATCACATCGTGAGGCGTGTGTCGTCCAACGAGATTCGTCTCATGTCGGAGTCGCTCAAATATCTCGCGCCCGGCGATCTGCTGCGCGGGCAGTTCCGCTATCAGCTCTATGAAAAGTACTGGCCGATGGCGCGCGCCGACAGCTTCTCGCCCGTCGACGTCGCCTGAGCGGAACTGCAGCAGGTCGATCTTCGAACGACAACCCGGCGCGACGATGCGCCGGGTTTTTTTACGTTTACCGACAGTATTCTTCCCAAAAACGAAAACACCGGAGGGCACCGCCTCACATTAAGGTCTCCACCGGATGATGCTCGCGCACGGACTCGCCTATGGTGTGGCATTCGACTTTGTCATCCCGTCGACACAACCTCGTCAGAGGAGGAGCCTATGAGTACGGTGCGATTTCTGATCAGCCGCCACGACGTCAAACTGAACGTGAACGGTCTCGTGCACACACTGCCTGCGGGCGGCATGACCGCGACCAGTTCGGACGCGACGGTCGATGCCGCCGGGCCCGTGGTGTCGCACGATTTTCATGCCTGCGACCTGCAGGCGCTGTATCCCGATGTCGTCGATTTGCTCGACCGCCGCCCGCTCGGCGTCTTCCATCGACAGGCGGCGCGGACGCTGATTCTCGAACCCAGCATGGTGGATGTCGCCATGATGTTGCAAAACGTCGATCGAATGGCGATGCTGCGCTTCTTCTACGTCTACTGCCTCTGTCGCGATCAGCGGTACTTCTCCGCCATGTTGCGTCAGACGATTGCGGGTAGCCACTCGCTGTTCGATTTCGTCGAGGCGAACTTTCACCGGCCGTGGCCGGTCGGGCGGCTCGCCGAAGAGTTCGGTATGCCGCTGCGCAAGTTTCGCTACCTGTTTCAGCAGACGTACGGCATGCCCGCGAAGCAATGGCTGCTCGAACGACGCCTTCGGCTGGCGCGCGATCTGCTGCTGTCCACGCGCCACAAGGTGCTCGATATTGCGCTCGAATGCGGCTTCACCAACCACGCGCATTTCACCGACACATTCCGCAAGCGCTTCGATTGCGCCCCGACGGAGATTCGGCTCGGCACGCCGCCGCAGCGGGGTAGCCGTCGTGTCGCGATGTCGCAAGCGGATGCCTACGCCGCCATGCGGGCCGATCTGGTGGCCGGGCACGGCGCCCTCGCCGAGGGGGGCGTGCAATGAATGTCGAAGAGATTCACCGCGGCATGTCAGAAGGCGTGCGGCAAATGTCGGACGAGGCCACGCAGGCTGTGCGCGCACGGAAAGTCAACGACCCTGGGCATATGCTCGATGTCCAATTCAAGCTGCAGCAATTCTCGACCATGGTCGGGTTGCATAGTGCCGCCATCAAGCTCATCAAGGACACGCTGATGGGCATCATCGCCAAGATCACATGATGCGCGTGGACCAAGCGCCGTGCGACGCCGCCGGGCAGTGGCTGGACGCGTCGGTCCGGCAAGTTGTCGTCGAACTGGCGCTGGCGGGCGCGCATCACGGCATGCAGTCGCAAGCCCGCGTGATCCTTCAGGCGTTGCCGTCGCTCGTGACGGAGCGCGAGACGCGTCAGTGGTTGCACGCTGCGCTGCTCATCGCGCTCGGCGACACGCGCGCGGCGCGCGCGCATCTCGCCGAGATCGTGGCGGCCGGACATGACAGCGATCCGACGGCCGACGTGCTCACCCGCTGGCTCGATGCGATGGACGCAACGCAGTCCACCACGTCTGTCGCGTCGACCGCACCGACCGCACCGACTGCACTGACTGCAGCGACAGCAGCGACCGTGCTTCCCGCCTCAACTTCCTCGCCCTCGCGCCCTCTCTCGTCATGACGACTTCAACGTCCCCCGATGTAGTTGCGCAGGTGTCCGCCGTTGCGACGTCCGCTAAAGCGGCGCTCGCGCCGGCCGCTGCCAGCGAGCACGATGCCGCCATTCGCTTCGATCAGGCGCTCGCGAGCGCGCCGTCGCTGCCGGAGCATCATTTGCTCAGTGCGGCGGGCAAGCTCGCGGGTAACACCGAGCGCCTGACCGAGCGGGTGACGCTCGACGAGCGCACGCTCGACGATCCGGTGCGCATGCTCACGGTGCAGCGAGGCCTGACCGAGCGCGTGCTGGCGCTGGAGTTCGTGGCGAAGGTGGCAGGCGCCGCCACGCAGGGCGTGAACAAGCTGGTGCACATGCAATGACGTGCGGCCGTCGCATTGCTGACGTCGTGACGAGATCGGCGGGACGCGCATCGCCCGGGGCACAACGCCGTTGGCGCGGCCGATGGCTGCTCGGTGGCCTGCTCGTGATCTCGCTTGCCGGTTGCAAGGTGGAATTGCACCGCTCGCTCAGCGAGACGGAGGCCAACCAGATGCTGGCGCTGTTGCTGGTCTCCGGATTGCAGGCCGACAAGCGCGCGGATACCGCCGGTATGACGGTGCGCATCGAGCGCAGCGATTTTGTGCGCGGTGTCGAGGTACTCCGGCAGCACGGCTTGCCGCGCCAGAAGCGTGCGTCGGTCGAGGACATCTTTCCGCCGGGACAGCTTGTCAGTTCGCCCGTGCAGGAGCAGGCGAAGCTCATTTATCTGAAGGAACAGCGGCTGGAGCGCATGCTCGCGTCGCTCGACGGGGTGATGGTGGCCGAAGTCGCCATCGCACAGGTGCCGACGGATTCGGCGGGACGCGCGACCTTGCCGCCTGGCGTCGCCGTTTTCGTGAAGTACAGCCCCGAGATCAACATGACGCAACGCCTGACCGACATTCGCAGTCTGGTGCACGACAGTGTGCCGGGCGTGACACCCGAGCGCATCAGCATTGTGTTGCAGCCCGCCGACTATCGCGTGCCGCGCGCGGCCATCGACGCGTCGTCGGGCGGTAGTGCAGCCACGTACGGCACTGGCGAGCGGTGGTCTCCCCTGCTGGGATGGGGCATGGTCGTGACGGCGTTCGTGGGTTTGGTGGCCGCTGGCGCGGTGGCGTGGCGACGGCGCGCCTCCTGGGTGCAGCGCTTGCGTGCGCGGGTATCGAGGGCGTCGTGACACGCGCGCACAACGCCGACATCGCCCGACTTGCAAGCATGATCTGGCAGCCCGGCAGGCACATGGACGAAGGGTGGTGGCACGCATTCGACATGTTGCCGTGGCAAACGGCTTACCGGCAGCATGCCGTGTGCCGCGCGCACGTCGACCGCTTGTTGATCGAGCGGCGCGGATGGCCCGGCGCAGCAGCGAGCGATTGTGCGCCCCCAGCAAGCGATGCTGCGCGCGACGCGCTGAGACTGTTGCCGAGACTGCGACGCGTATCGCTGGCTCACGGCTTGCGCGTGCTGGGATGTCCGGACTATCTGTTGCTCGGGCGCTACCGTCGTGCGTTGTCGTCGTGGCTCGATGCATGGCAATGCGATCGATTGCTGCTCACCCGGCAAGCGTGGCCCGCGCGTGCCGCGTTGCCGCCGGAGCAGGTCGTGCGGGCGGCGCTTGCCACCGCCGGCACGTGGCTGGATAGCGCGCCCGAGCCGTCGTGTGTCGACCTGGCGACGGTTGGCAAGGCCGCACGGATATTGCTGCCGCCGCCGGCCGCCGCCGGGCCGAGCCCGATAGACGTGCCGATCGGGGGTGACGATATCTGGCAGCGGCTTGCAACGCTGGAGAAAATGCTATGTATGTCATCGACCGCACATTGACGGCCATCGAAGCGGTGGACGGTCCCGCGCCGGCGGGGCCGGTGATTCTCGGCGAAGCGCTCCAACGTCTTCGCGAACAGTCGAGCCTGCGGGCGCGTTGGATGGCGCAGGCGCAGGCCGAGCGAGATGCTGCGCTGGCCGACCGCGAGCAGGCGAGCATCGACGCGCAAGCATCGCGCGAAGCGTGGCAGGAAGCCGCGCGCGAGCGGGCGGAGCAGGAGGCTGCGGCGCTGGCGGAGGCGGCGCGTCAAGCAGCCGTTGCGCAGACCGTCGAATGGCTGGTCGACGAAGCCGCGCTGGAACGCGAGATCGTGCGCTCGCTCGAGCGTCGTGTGGCCGATGCATTGACCGGCGCTTTGTCGAACTTCGTGGGGAGCCTGGACGCAGGTGAGCGTTTCGCGCAGCGCGTAGGCCGGGCGCTGCCGGGGCTGGTGCGTGAGGGCGCCCTCGTGTTGCGCGTGCCGCCGGCGTATCACGAGACGGTGGCTGATGCGTTGCGAACGGCCGACATCGTGCTGGCCTGCGCGCCGGATGCGTCGCTCGTCGAGCGGCAGGCGCGCATCGAAAGCGAGTGGGTCACGGTGTGCCTGGATCTCGATGCAGACCTCGCGGCGGTGATCGAGCGTCTGCGCATCAGCGCTGATCGGGAGGTCGCCTGTGGTTGAGCGCCTGCCGTCGTCCGGTGCCAATACCGTTCGGGCACCGCAGGAAAACAAGACCGCCGACCGCGTGCTTGCGGACGAGTGGCTCGTCCAGGATGGCGATGGAAGGCCTTCGCGCGGGTTGCCTGCCGACGTGCCGGGACACGTCGCGCTGATCGAAGCGACCATTGCGCAGAACGAAGAAGCTGCCGTTGCGGAATCGCAGGAGAATCTGAGCTTCGCGCTCGGTGTCCGGTTCCGCCGAACGGGCGATCGCGACGTGCGCGACGACAAGCAGCGCGCGCGTGCTCTGTTCGAACAGCAGATGCATCGGTTTGCTCGTGTGAGTGGCGCACAGTTCGAAACGCTGCGCGGGCAATTGCGCGATCTTCCGTTCGTCCCTGATCCCCATCAACTGATTCGGCAGGCGCAAATGTCCGCCGGACACGCGGCGCTGGTCGTGGCCGCATGGCTGGCCGACGGCGGGCTCGATGCCGGTACGCGCGCCCGTTTGCGCCGGGTTCTGGATGAACTGACGTCGTCCGAGACGTGGGCCATCGAGGCATTTGCGGCGTTGGAATGCGGCAACGGGCAGAACCCTGGCATGGCGCTGCTGCAACAACTCAAGTCGCTCTTCCGCCAGTCACAAGGGCCGCAGCGCTCACTCACGCAATGGTTCGACGAATGCCGGCGCTTCCCGCAGCGTCGTGCGCGCTTGCAGGCGCTCATGCAAGCGCTGGGGCTGGAGCTTGGGGCGCAGTACGCCGACGCAGACGTCCAGCGACTGGCGGCGGTCGTCGACGATCTTCGCCGTGTGGTGTTGTTTCTCACCCTGGAATCGGCGTGCGAGCAATCGGCGCAGCATATGCGTTCGGCCGGTTGTCGCGCGTTCGAGACGGATACGATGATCTCGGAGACGTTGACCTTGCTGGATCAGCCCTGGGCGGGTGCGGAATGGCTCGCGCAACGCGCAGCGTACCTAGGCATGGTGACGGTGGACGCTCGCTATACATTTGCTCGCGAACTCACCCGGTTGGTGCAGTCGGCACATGACGGCTGCTTTCGTGACGAGACACAACGCGAGTCGCTCGGGGAGGCCCTCGATGTCTGGCGTGCGGAGATCGCCCAGGAGGGCGATGCGGCGAGAGGATGATGCAGCGAGGATGAAGCAGCGAGGATGATGCAGCGGGGGGCTGGCGCACGACGTATGCGCCAAGAGGGTACTGTGGCGGCGCTCAGGCGCGCAAATGTTCCCGGCAGAGCTTGATGCGATCGTAGAAGTCGGTGAGTGCTTGCGCAAACGGTTCCGGTTCGGCGGCGGCTTCTTCCGTGACCTGCGCATGAAGAATCAGACGGCTGTCGCGTTCGCGTAGCTGGACATGTCCCGTGACGGCCCATTCGGCGGGTTCGATGAGAAACTGCAGAAGGCGCTCGCTGTTGGCGCGATGCAGCCGCGCGGCTTCATCCGTGGCCACCACGGCGTGAATACTGCACACCTGGTTTTTCAATGTCTCCACAATGATGCTGGGCGAGGCGTTGAACGTCAGCTCGATGGGCGAGTGGTTGTCGACCGCATCGATCTTGCCTGGGTCGCACCCGATCAACTTCAGAGCTTCGACGAGAGTTTGCGCTAGGTCGTAACTTGGCATGATATGCGTGGAGAGTGGAAGAGGTCGATAACGCGCCCCATGCAAACGTCATTCGAAATTCGAGCATGGGGGAACGCGAGCCGCTCGCGCGGGGCGCGCGATGCCGAAGGTTCCCACGAATAGGCCGCGTGGACTTTGGTCGCGCGTGCCGCGTTTTCGCTTCTGAGCACACGCGCGCATCGCGGCGGTCCATGGTCGACAGGCGTTCAAGAAAGGGAGGGGCCGTAAGACGTGCGATAACATCGCGCCACCCCCTCGAGAATCGCTCCGGCAGCCTGAACCGCGTGCATCTGCTTTTGGGCAAGCGCGTGTTGTGCGGGCGTGAGCGGTGTGCGCAGCGCTTGTTGCAGCGACTGGCGCGCGGCGTCGAGCTGTGCGCCAAGCTCGCGGGCCGTCGCTTCGGGTGAGGCGGCGAGCCGGTCTTCAAGCCGGGTCAGGCGAATCGTCATGCAGCGTCTCCAGCGTCAGTGGTAAGTAGAACAGGCGGTCGTGTGCGCCAATCGACACACCGTCCGCATGGATGGCAATCACGCGCGTGCCACCCGGCAAGCGCACGCCTTGCGCGAGGCGCGTGCCGTCGGCGAGCGTGAGCTGAGGGGCGGCGGGCGAGCCGCCAATGCTCACGAGCGGTGCGGAGAAGCCCGTCTCGGCAAGCGTCGGGATCTGGGGCGGCAGCGGGTCGATGCGTACCGGCATCGCGTGCTCGGTCGTATTCCATGCGTCGATGATTCCCTTCAACGACGCCCGACGTCCCACGGTCAGTGCCCCGGTGAGCCGCCAACCGTTGCGATCGCGCGAGATGTCGATGCCGCGCAACTGGCCGGCGTCGCGCAGCGTTTTCAACAGCCGCTCGAAGCTGTTGGTCGTGCCCTCGGCCACGCGCCAGCCGAACGGCAGTGCCAGCACGTCGAGTGCGTCGGAGACGGTCCGCCAACGTGCGTCGGCGACAAAAGGGCCACTGATGACGACGGCGCCGTCCGATGCGACGCTCACCTGTGCGTTACCGAATCCGTGAAGCCGCAGCAGCGTGCTGACGGTCTGCATTGAATTCGCCGGGCACCAGGTCTCGTCTCTCAACGTTTTCCCCAGCCAGCGTGCCTCGGCACGAAGCCGTGCGCGCGTGTTGTCGTCGAGGCAGCCGCCCGACAGACGCACCGCATTGCCGACCGTCGTCAGCGCGACGTCGGGGGCAATGCGGGCGGCGAGCGCCTTGAGCGCATCGGGCTGGGTCGGTTGAGAGACGACGTTGGCAGTCCCGGTGCGCCAGATCGCGACGCCCGCTGCCGCAATCAGCAATGACAAGCCCGTGACAGCGATCCATGCCGCCGGCGCGCGCGCGCGTGGTGCTGCGGTGTCCAAAGCCTGGGGCGCCTGCGGCAATGGCGCAGCCGCGCCATGGCGTTCGGGGCGCTTCGGCATCGGAGCCGGAGCGCTTGTGCTGCCGTTGCCGAGCCAGATCCCCAATCCGGCAAGATCGATTGCCGTATGCAGTGGCAGGTCTGGCGTGTCACTCGCGCCATCGTGCGGTGTCGCGAAGGGCCTGCCGTCCACCCAGACGGGCGCCGCCGTGAGCAGCCTGACGCGACCCTCGTCAATGTCCAGCACGATCTGTTCGTCATGATCGTGCGCCACTGCAATATCGGCGTCGCCGTCGCCGATGGTGAGCATGCCCGGTGGCAGCGGCATGGCGCGCCCGGCGAGCGGCCCTTCGAGCAGTGTCAGCGTCAGCATGTTCACGTGCTCGGCACGTCGACGGCCGGCTCGGCCTTGATGAGAAACAGACGCATGACACTATCGCTGCGGTTGCTCGTCGAGCTGAACAACCGTCCGATGAGCGGCAGATCGCCCAACAACGGAATTTTTCGCTCCTGCTCGTGCTGCGCGTCTTGCACGAAGCCACCCAGCAGCAGGCTTTGTCCGGCCTGGAGCCTGGCCTGTGTCGAAATCGACGAATTGCGGATGGAGGGCACCTCGTTGCGGGCATTTCGCTCGCTGCGCACCTCACCGCCGTCTTCGATGTTGAGTGTGAGCATTACCTGTTCGCGACCGTTGCCGTCCCCTTCGTTGGGGACGAGTCTCGGCGTGACGCGCAGCAGCGATCCCGATGTCACGCTTTCCAGTTTGGCGACCTTCTCGCCCGACACCTTGGTGTAGAACGTCACGCTGCGATCGAGCACGGCCTGCATGTTGTCGAGGGTGACGATGGATGGCCGGGACAGCACGCGCGCCTTGGAATTTCGTTCCAGCGCGCTCAGATTGACCATGAACTTGTTGGTATCGCCGACCACCGTCGTGAAGGTACCGGTGTCGCCATCGTTCGCGCGCGAGTTCAGCGACACGGCGCCGAAGCCGCCCAGACGCGCGCTGCCGGAGAAGTCGACCCCCAGTTCGGCAACATCGCTGGCGTTGACATCGATGATCGCCACCGAGATGTCGACCAGGCGGGGGCGGATGTCGAGTTGCGCGATCAGGTCGCCGTACATCGGCAAATTGCGCCGGCGCTCGCGCACGATGACCGCATTGCGACGCGGATCGGCCGAGAAGCGCGGCGTACCGGTTGGTGCGCCAGTGGTCAGCGGGCGGCCCGCGTCGATGCCTGTGCTGGCCGCCGGGCCCGGCGTGGCCAATGTCGCCGATGCGACGCCGAGCGGGCCGGCGCCGAGGATCAAATCTTTCAGTACGCTGACGACGCCCGGAACGACGACTTCCTGCCCGCGATAAAAGTACCTTGTGTCGTCCGCCGTGGCGAATTTCAGGGGAAATATCTTGATGGTCTCTTCACTTTCCTGCTGATCGCGGGCGTCTCGTTCGAGGTGTTCGGCGAGCATCGCGACCGTCTCGATGCACGCGGGAACCCCTGCGATTTCGAGCGCGTGTGTCGCCGGAATCCCCCGCGCCACGCAGTGCCGAGGGTGCAGCACACCCGCGTCGCGCAGGTGCCCGAGCAAGTCGTCGGGCGACGCGTAGCGCAGCGACATCACGCGTCGCGTCGCCTCGCTGGACTTATAGATATTCAGCGTCTGGCCGTTGAAGTACCACGAAAGCCGATAACGTTCGGATAGTGCATCGAGGGTTGCCTGAGCAGCGCCCGCAGGCAGCGTGCCGATGAACCCGTCATCGACGTGAGGGCTGACAACGGTGGGAATGCCGTGATGCGCGCCGAAGTCGCGCAGCAACTCCGCAAGCGGCGTGCCGGCGCTCTGAAACACGAACGGGCCGCCGCGCCAGACGGGGGCCGCAGGAGCGACGGACGCGGCAAGCGGCGGGCGCGCTGCGAACGTAGCGGCAGACGCCGCGATGGTCAGTGTGGCTGACAGACACCCCGCAAGCAGGGCGGCGACGCGCGACGTGACGTGAGACCGCATGCTCAGCAGCGACGCAGCGCGTGAAGACGCCGGCTGGCGTCAGCGGCGCCGGCCGTATGGCCGGCGGCGGTGGGCGTGCGGGGCGCGGGCGGCGACGTGTCGGTGCGCATGCCTTGCGATGTCGCCATCGCGCAGGCCAGCAGTTGACGGCGAAGTTGCGCTTCCACGCGCGCTGCGGGCTCGTTGGCATCGAAGCGATGCACCCACCAGAGGGTGTCGTTCGCGATGCTCAGGCTGTCGTCGCGCATCGCCGGCTGGCCGGCCAACACGAGTGAAAGCCGCGTGAGCCAGCGTGCGAGGGTCGAATCGTCGCCGAGCGCCGCCGTGAGTGGCTGCACGTGCACGCGCTCGGGCAGCTTCAACGCCGTCGCCACGCAATAGCCGTCGCCGATGCGGCAGGTCCAGCCGCGTTGGCCGTCGAGATCGAGCGCGATGCGCGCGCCCTGTACGTCGCGCGGGGCAATCCAGTCGAGCGCGGCAAGTGCAAATGGCAAACGCATAGGTATCTGAAGGAGGCAGTGCACGGGCACGGGGAACGAAGGGCAGGCGACATCGGCGACACCCGCCATCGCTTGTCGCCACCGATCGGAGAGGCGGCGCATCAGGATTGTCATTATCAAGCGCTGAGGTGACGGCACAATCCGGCGCAGACCTGAAGTGCCTCCTGGAGTGGGTGCGTTGGGGCGCTTTCCTATGCCAAACGTCGGGCGAAGGCACAAGTTTTGCGCAAGTGGCACGAAGTCGATAGAGAGTGGACAAAAATCCGTATGTGTATTTATGAACAACTGTCGAGGAGCTGCGAATGACGGGGTGTATCGGTGTCATCGGTGTCATCGTTGTCGAGGATCACGAGTTGCTGGCCGACGGTCTCTGCGTTCTCATCGAGCACGACCTCGGGTGGCGCGTGCTTGCCCGCGTCGTCAACGGGCTCGACGTCTACCGAGCCTGCGTGGTGCATCGACCGACCCTGATGGTGCTCGATCTGGGGCTGCCCGGCATGGACGGCGTCGACGTGATCCGGCAATGCGCCCAGCGCTGGCCGGACCTGCATATCGTCGTCAACTCGGCGAGCGACGACAGCGAACGGGCGCGCCAGTCGCTGGAGGCAGGTGCGGTGGCGTTCGTGCTCAAAAGCAGCTCACGCGAGACGCTGATACACGCGTGCTGCCAGGCGATGCGCGGCGAGCGCTTCGTCGATCCGGCGGTGTTCGGCGGTGTGCACGATTCGGCCGGCGCGCGGCAAATGCCGGGCCCGTTCGCCGCAGAGATGCCGGAACGGCTACTGACACTGCGCGAGCGGCAGGTGCTCAAGCTGGTCGCGGAGGGGCAACGCAACCGCGACATCGCGCAACTGCTCTCCATCAGCGTGAAGACCGTCGAGACCCACCGTCTGAACATGATGCGCAAGCTCGACGCACACAACGTGGCCGATATCGTGAACTGGGCGCATCGCCTGCGAATGATGCTGTGAGGCTCATAGGGCGCTGCGGCGACGCGAACCGTGAATTTCAGGTCTGCGCCGGATAGCCGCCACGACCGGGAATGCGCGACCATGCCCGTTACCTCTTCTAGAACGCTCTCCGCGCCCTGCGTGCGCAGCAAGCACGATTCCAACGCACGACCGCCGATGGACACCCAGACCCAACGCAAGCTTGAGCAGTTCTTCGAATTGCTGGCGGTGCCGCCGCAACGCGTCGCACCTCGCATGCGTATTGCGCTCGCGCCGTGTCTGTTGATGACCGAGGTCGATGCCTGCGGCGTGACGCTGGCGTTGACGCTGATTCATCGCGCCGCGCGCGCGCAGCGGTGGTTGCCATTGCTGCTGCAAACCTGTGCGCCGGAGTGGAGTCTTGGCATTCCGGTGCGCGCCTGCGTGGCGCAGGGGCGTCCGATGTTGGTCGCGACCCCGCCGGCAAGCGGCAATTCCCAGGCGGTCGAATGGTTGACGTGCGTCACCCGCATGCGTCGCGTGCTCGAGCGGATCGACGCCCAGCAGCAGCGCGAGGCCGGTCCATGACGCGCCTGCTGGGGTGGCTACGCATAGCAGCCGGCCGCCAGGACATCGTCCTGGCGGCGTTGCTGCTCGTCACAGTGCTGATGATCATCATCCCGATGCCGCCGTCGGTGATGGATCTGCTCATCGCGCTCAACCTCGGCGTGTCGTTGTTGTTGCTGATGGTGGCGCTCTATATCAACGAGCCGCTCGACTTCTCGGCGTTTCCGTCCGTGCTGCTGATGACCACGCTGTTCCGCCTGGGACTCACGATCAGCACCAGCCGTCTGATTTTGCTGCGAGCCGACGCGGGCGACATCGTCTACACGTTCGGCGACTTTGCCGCGGGCGGCAACATCGTCGTCGGCATGATCGTCTTTCTGATCATTACCGTCGTGAACTTCATCGTGATTACCAAGGGCTCCGAGCGAGTGGCCGAAGTCGGCGCACGGTTCTCGCTCGACGGCATGCCGGGCAAGCAGATGAGCATCGACGGCGACCTGCGCGCGGGCACGATCGACGCGGCCGAGGCCAAGCGCCTGCGCCGCGTCGTCCAGAAAGAGAGTCAGTTCTACGGCGCGATGGATGGGGCGATGAAGTTCGTCAAGGGCGACGCCATCGCCGGGCTGGTCATCATCGTCGTGAACCTGCTGGGCGGCATCGGCGTGGGCGTATTCATGCGAGGCATGAGCGCGGGCGATGCGGCGGCGATATACGCGATTCTCTCCATCGGCGACGGCCTCGTATCGCAGATTCCCGCCCTGCTCATCTCGGTGACGGCGGGCATCATCGTCACGCGGGTGCCCGGCGAGCAGCGCCGCAACCTGGCGCGCGAGCTCACCGATCAACTCGCTGCACAACCGCGCTCGCTGACACTGGCGGCCGTGGTGCTTGTCCTCTTCGGCCTGATTCCCGGCTTCCCGATGCACTACTTCCTGCTGCTCGCCGCGTTGGCGGGGACCGCAGCGTGGTGGGTGGGGCGCGTTGCGAAAGACGGCGACGGGGCCAAGGGCGCTGCGGGCGGCGAAGGCGGCAAGGACGGCGGTGCGAAAGCGAAGTCCGGCCGACCGGGGGCGCAACCGTTGCTGGTGCGTGCGAGTGTCGCACTGTCCGACGCGGTGGGCGGGGAGGCAACGCTTGCCGGGCGCATCAACGCCCTGCGCGACCAGAAGTTCGAGCAGTTTGGCGTGCCGATGCCGGAGGTGGCGCTCGTCGTCGACGCAACCCTTACCGGCGGCACGTTGGACATTGAGCTTTATCACGAGAGCGTGATGCGCATCGACGTCGCACCTGACGTGGCGCTGGCGCATCACGACGCCAATCATCCGGTACCCGTTTTGCGGGCGCTCGAAGCCGGTGCGCCGCGCGAGACGCCACTGCCGTTCGGTGGGCAGTGCCTGTTCTGGCTGGACGACGCTCAGCGCCAGGAATGGCAGACGCGGGGCGGCACCGTCATCGAAGGCGCGGACCGGGTGGCGCACTGCGTGTCGCTGGTCATCGATGCCCATGCCGCCGATTTCCTCGGCGTTCAGGAAGCGCGATTTCTCATGGATGCCATGGAGGACCGCTACGGCGAACTCGTGAAGGAACTGCAACGCCAGCTGCCGATCAGCCGGACGGCGGAAGTGCTTCAGCGATTGGTCGCCGAGGGGGTGTCGATTCGCGACCTGCGGCGCGTGTTCGAGGCGCTTATCGAATGGGCCCCGCGTGAGCGCGACCAGATCATGCTGACCGAATACGTACGGCTCAGTTTGCGTCGTCATATCACGCGACGCTTTCGCCGGGGCACCGAGCACATTACCGGCTGGAACGTGGGACGCGGTATCGAAGACACGGTGCGGGCCGCCGTTCGGCAGACGTCGTCAGGCTCCTACGCCGATCTGAACCCCGCGCAGACCGACGCGATTCTGAACGCCATCGACGGCGTCCTGAGCACGCACGACGGCACGCCGGCCGTCTTGTTCACTGCGATGGACGTACGCCGCTTCTTGCGCAAGCTCATCGAGCGCGAGCGCGCGGATCTGCCGGTATTGTCGTTCCAGGAAGTAGCCGATGAGCCGCATGTCCGTGTGCTGGGCACCATCGACGTGCAGGGAGCGCTCTGAGATGCGTCGCCCGGACGCCGCACGCGTCGCCGACGGGCTGCGTCGAACGCTCGACGCGCAACGCCAGGCGTGTGATGACTGGCGCCGGTTATCGGCGGGCGAAGTTCGCTACGGGCGTATCGACAAGATCACCCCGAACGCAATGCGCGCCCGATTGTCGGGGGCCGCGCTTGGCGAGCAATGCCGTGTCGTGTCGCCGGCGCTCGACGCCGAGGTCATAGCGGTCGAGGGTCGGCACGTCTGGCTCGCACCGTACGCCGAGCCAAACGGTGTGGCCAATGGTGCGCTGGTGCAGGCACTGGGCACGTCGTCGCGCGTGGCGGTGGGCGATCACCTGATCGGCGAGGTGCTCGACGGACTGGGGCGTCCGCTGGTGAGCGCGGCGTCGACCGACGAGGGGGCGACGACCGCCAACGTCGCGTGGCGTTCGCTTGACGCGCCGCCGCCGCCCGCCATGACGCGGGCGCTCGTATCCACATGCCTGCCCATCGGCATTCGCGCCATCGACGGCATGCTCACTTGCGGTCGCGGCCAGCGGTTGGGCATCTTCGCGGCAGCGGGGGGCGGCAAGAGCACGCTGCTGGCGATGATGTGCCAGGGCGCACAGGCCGATGTCATCGTCCTCGCGCTGATCGGGGAACGCGGGCGCGAGGTGCGCGAGTTTCTTGAGACGGCCCTCTCGCCCGAGGCGCGCGCCCGGACGGTGTGCGTCGTGGCGACATCCGATCGTCCTGCGCTCGAACGAATGAAGGCTGCGTACACGGCGACGGCGATCGCCGAGGCGTTTCGCGACGACGGCAAGGACGTGCTGCTGCTCATGGATTCGCTCACGCGCTTCGGGCGCGCCGTTCGCGATATCGGCATGGCGGCGGGGGAGCCGCTCGGCGCGACGAGCGGCTTGCCCCCGAGTTTCTATGCACGTCTGCCACGGTTGCTGGAGCGCGCCGGGACTGGCACGCGCGGCAGCATCACCGCGTTCTATACCGTGCTCGTCGAAGGCGACAACCTGGACGAGCCGCTGGCCGACGAGGTGCGCTCGATCGTCGACGGTCACATTGTGCTGTCGCGGCGTCTTGCGCAGGAGAATCACTACCCGGCCATCGACGTCTCGAAGAGCCTCTCGCGCGTGATGTCACAGGTGAGCGATGCGCAGCATATCGAGTGGGCTGCCCGTGTCAGGCGCTCGATGGCGCTGGCGGCGGAGGTCGAGTTGCTGGTTCGCGTCGGCGAGTACCAGTCGGGCAACGACCCGGATACCGACGACGCGCTCGCCCGTGCGCCGGACATTCGCGCATTCCTCTGCCAGGCGCAGCACGACGTGGCGCCGTTCGACGACACACGCGCATGGCTCGAACATCTGGCGAACTGACGGGGCACGCGGGCATCGTCGCGCTGGCGGCACTGGCCGTGCGCCGCGAAGCCGCCATGCGTGCCGCACTGGTGCGCATGACGGCGGCCGCGCGCGATGCCGACGCAGCGGTCGCCGCCTGCGAACGCGCGTGCGACGCTCAGCGTCGCGCGTGGCAGGACGCGTTGTCTCGCGGCGGCGTCTACAGCCAAAGAGAGGCCTCGGGTGCGCCGCTTTCGGTGGAAGCGCAGCGCGCGGCGCTCGGCGACGCCAAGGCACGGCACAGCGCAGCGCTCGAGTCGGCGAAACTCGCCCAGGAGAATCTGCGCGAGCAGCGCGAACGGCTTCAGGCCAATGCACGCAAGCAAGAGAAGTTGCGGGAGTTGTTGACGCTTTATCGCCGTTGAATCGGCTGCAACATGCGGGACACGTCTCATTGAATTTCACCGCGTGGGGGGCGAATCCCTTCCGCCGCGCACAACGCCTTCCCACCCTTTGCCATCACGAGGACTTCACGATGAGTACCATTCACCGAAGTGGCCTGTCAGCCGATGCGTTCCTCCGACTGTCCGATAGATCGACGTCCCCTCGGCGCGACGCGTCGACGGCCCGTGACCGGCGAAGCGAGGACGACGAGGGGCGGAGGTTCACGTTGGCATACGGCCCCGATGCTTGCGTGTCCGGCCCGGCCGACGTGCTGCGCTGGCTGCGCGTCTGGCACGCCCGGCAGGACGCCAACTGCGACGGTGGGAGTTCGCTGCGCGTGCTCGTTCACGGTGGCGCGCTCGATACGTTGGTCGTCGAAGCCCGGCGCGGCCGGCAGGGCGTCACGGTCAGTCTGCTCTGCGTCCGGCTCACGATGTACCGGCGTTTGCTCGCGCATCGGGGCCGGCTCGCGCGTGCGCTGACGTTGCGCCTTAACGTACCCGTCACGATCGAAGTCGAGGCGCGTTATGCGCCATGAGCCGGAAGACGGTCCAACCGGGGCACCTGGACCGTTGGACGACGCGCTCGCGGGCGACGGCTGCGTGACGTTTGTCGAGCACGAGACGCAGGTGCGTGTTGGCTGGCTTCATGCGGGCGGCGAGGGTCTCATCGTGACGGCGCGTGTCGACGAAGGCGTTGTCGGTCAGACGCGCTTCTGGTGCGACGCGCAGCAATGGTGCGACTGGCTCGCCCCCAGCTTGCCAGTGCCGTCGTGGGATGCGTTGCCGCCGGCCTGGCGAGCGAGCGCCGTGGCGCTCACCCTGGCGACAGGCGGTGCAGCGGACGGCGGGGCGGGCGACGCAACGGGCGATGCGGCCAACGCCGTTCACGACACGCACGACATGCACGACATGCACGACATGCACGACATGCACGACATGCATGATCCTGCGTCATGGCCGCGCGCGACAGCCCTCACTCGCGCAAGCGTTGAGACGACGTGGCGTGTCGGCATGGTGTTGCGGCGCGACGGGCGTGAGTTGACGTTGTTGTATCTCGATGGCGCGACGGCCTGGTTGCGTGAGCGCTGCGAATGGGCGACGCCTTGCGATGCGCTGCTCGATCCATCGGGATTGCCTGAGCGTCGATGCGCACTCGTGGCGGGATGGGTGGCGCTATCTGCCGCACAATGCGAGCAGCTTCAAGTGGGAGACGCCGTGCTCCTCGATGTGGCGGCCGATGTCGCGAGCGGCGAGTACTGGCTGGTGGACGGCGACCGGGCTATCGCCATGCGAGATGGCCGGCCGCTCGATCGTCGTGTGGTGCAGCTCGACGATGCGCACGACGGCACGCTCGGCGGCACCGCGTCGACGGCGGTCGATGCGTGTGCGAGTACCGCCCTCCTACGCCTGGAAGCGCTCGTTGCCGAGAGGCGATTTCCTATTCCATGGTTGATCGCTTGGCGAACGGGCGGCGGTGCAACGTCCCAATACGCGCCGGCCGAGTGCGCGCTGCAGGTCGGTCAGATCACGCTGCGTTGCAACGGCGCAGCGTGGGCGGCCGGGCGTTTGCTACGTTTCGAGGACGGGCGAATCGCCGTGCGCATCGACGCCAGAATGCCAACGCAAATCGCGTGCGGCGCGTCCACCTGCACCGATCCGGACGGCGATATTTCGGGTGGTGACCCGATGGGCGTGCATCCGGAGACGACCTAACATCGCTGCCAGCGATTGCCGCGGCTTGCGTTCGTCTGCTTGCGTGGTTCGCATCGCCGTCCGTTCGCGCGGTGACCTCTCCCGGCTACTTCGTCCTGCTTTGTCGGCGCTGACCGGCTTCCATGCCTGGCAGTCAACGACGCTCATTGGAGTTCGTATGTCCCTGCTCGACCACCCGGTGCAGCTCATCGTATTGCTTTCGCTGCTCTCGATCATGCCGTTGCTGGTGGTGCTGGGGACTGCGTTTCTGAAGTTGGCTGTCGTGTTCGCGTTGTTACGCAATGCGTTGGGCACGCAGCAGATTCCGCCCAATATCGCCATTTACGGGCTATCGCTCGTGTTGACCTGCTTCATCATGGCGCCGGTCGCTTTCGATATCGAGGCGAATCTCGAGGCGCGTCCGGTGTCGCTGTCGTCCAAGAGTTTCGTCGCCGACGTCGATGCGAGCGTTCTGTCGCCGTACCGGGCGTTTCTCACCCGTCACACCGATGCGAGGCAACGCGATTTTTTCGCGGGCCTCGGGGTTGAAACCTGGCCGGAGGCGCATCGCAACCGCCTGGGGGCCGATTCCCTGCTCGTGCTGATGCCGGCGTTCGCGCTGAGCCAACTCGCCGAAGCGTTCAAGATCGGTCTGCTGCTGTACCTGCCGTTCGTCGTGATCGATCTGGTGATCTCGAACATCCTGCTGGCGATGGGGATGATGATGGTCTCGCCCATGACGATCGCGTTGCCGTTCAAGCTCCTCATCTTCGTGATGATGAATGGCTGGGAGCAGTTGGTGCGTCAGTTGATGCTCTCCTACGCATGACGGCTTACGGAGCGCGCCCATGAGTGAAGCCATCGTTGTCAATCTCACGAGCGAGATGCTCTGGCTCACGTTGCTGCTGTCGCTGCCCACGGTGGTCGTTGCCGCGGCCATCGGTGTGCTGGTCTCTCTGGTGCAGGCGCTCACGCAGGTGCAGGACCAGACCGTGCAGTTCCTCATCAAGCTCATCGCCGTGTCGGTCACACTGGCCGCAACCTACGCGTGGATGGGTCACGTGCTGCTTCACTACGCGGGTAACGCGTTCGAGCAGATCAGCCGGATGCGGTGAGCGGCATGACGTCATCCCTTGTGCCGGGCATGGCGCCCGCCGTCGACGCGTTGCTCTCGCCGCTGTGGGCCGACTTGTACGGCTGGTTGGTGGCGTGGGGCGTGGCGATGCTGCGCCCGCTGGGCATTGCGATGCTGCTGCCGGTGTTCTCCGTGGGCATGCTCGGCGCAGGCATGCTGCGCAACGCGCTGGTGCTTGGGCTGGCGTTGCCGGTCGTGCCGCTCATGCATGCAATGCCCGAGGTGCCGTCGCATTGGGGCGCCTGGGGCATGCTGATTCTGCGTGAGTTATGCATCGGCGGTTTGCTCGGGTTTGCGGCCGCGCTGCCGTTCTGGGCCGTCGACATGACGGGCTACGTGATCGACACCATGCGCGGGGCGTCCATGGCGAGTGTGCTCAATCCGTTGATGGGCGCGCAGTCGTCGGTCTTCGGCATCGCGCTCACGCAGATGCTGTGCGTGTTGTTCTTCGTCACACCGGCGGCACACGCGTTACTCACCGCGTTGTACGACTCCTACGCCGCACTGCCGGTCGGCCAGCCGTGGCAATGGCACGACGACAGCGTGGCCTGGCTGCTCGCGCTCTGGCAGGCGATGCAGGTCATGTGCCTGGCGGTGGCGTTGCCTGCGATGGTCGTGATGGTGCTCGTGGACATGTCGATGGGTTTCATCAACCGTGCCGCGCAACAGCTCAACGTGTTCTTCCTGGCCATGCCCGTTAAAAGTGCAATGGCGCTGCTGGTGACGGTCGCCAGTCTGCCGTTTGCCGTTGCCGTGCCGCTCGCCGGTTGGTACCGCCTGCCCGACGTGTTTCGCGCCTGGTCCGCGCTGACGCTACCGGCATCGTGAGGCGAACATGAGCGAAAAGAGCCAGCCGCCGACACCCAAAAAGATCGCCGACGAGCGCAAGAAGGGGCGTGTCGCGAAGAGTGCCGACCTTGCGGTGTGCATGCAGCTCGCCGTGGTACTCGCCTGGCTGACGTTCGAGGGACCGGCGCTTTACGACGCATCGCAAGCCCTCGTGTCGCGCATGCTGCTGAGCCTGCGCGAGCCCGTGGACGACGCGGTGCGCGCCATGCTCGGCCCGTCGCTGCTGATCTTCATTCGATTTGGAGGGGGGCTCGCGGTGCTGTTGATCGTGACCACCTGGCTGGCGATGGTGCTGCAGGTCGGGGTGCTCGTTGCACCCGAAGGCATACGTCCCAAGTACGAACGCATTGACCCGGTCGCGAAGGCCAAGCAATTGTTCTCGATGCAATCGCTCTTCGAGTTCGGCAAATCGCTCGTCAAAGTCGCCGTGCTGGGAGTGGTCTTCTTCTATCTCATCCGGCAGTACACCCCGTCGCTGGCAGCGCTGCCGCAGTGCGGCCCCTCATGCGGGCTTGCGCTCACCGCCAAGTTGCTGTTCTGGCTTATGGCGGTGCTGGTCGTTGCCTATGTGGTGTTTGGCGGGCTCGACTTCGCCTATCAGAAGTATCAACTGCGCAAACAATTGATGATGTCTCACGACGAGATCAAGCGGGAATCGAAGGAGGTCGAGGGCAACCGCGAGATCAAGAACAAGCGCCGCGACATTCACCGCGAGACGATCGAGAGCGGCAGTCTGTCGGACAACGTGAAGCGCTCGACGGCCGTGGTCCGGAATCCGACGCGCATCGCGATTTGCCTACGCTATGTGCCGGGCGAGACCGGCGTGCCGATCGTGATCGAGAAGGGCCGCAACGAGCGGGCCAGAACCATCGTCCGGCTCGCCGAGCGCGAAGGCGTGCCGGTGGTCGAACATGTGCCGGTGGCGCGCCGTTTGATGGACGACGTCGAGATCGACGCACCGATCCCTCCCGATCTGTTCGACGCCGTCGCCGCGATTTTGCGTCTCGCGCTCGATCTGCCCTATGAGGTGCAAGCGTCGAAGGATGTGCCCGACGGCGAAGGCGCGTCGCGCGACGCACCCAACGTTTCCGACGCGCCTGACGTTTCGGACCTTTCGGACATACCCGCCGCCCCCGTCGCTCCTGCCGCACCCGACGCACCGGACGCACCCGACGCACCCGACGAGCCCGACGAGCCCGACGAGCCCGACGAGCCCGACGAGCCCGACCAGCCCGGCGCTCCAGACGTGCCGAAGCGCACGGAAATGGGAGGGGGTTCATGAGCGCGCGGTTCGCCCTGAGTTGGGGCCGATGGCCGTTACGGCTGGCTGTGGCCGCTTTGAGTGCGCTGGGCGCGTCGATGCCAGCGCTGGCGAGCGACCTGGGATTGCTACCGCGTCACCCGCGTGTCGCCGACGCGCAGCTCGTCGTGCCCGCGCCGCGCGTTGCTGCGAGCGAGGTGGTGCGGCCTCCGATGGCGAGCATCGAGCCACACCCCCATGAAGCGGGAGAGTCGACGTCTGCGCCTGCGTCCGCGTTGACGGCACCAGCGCCGGTGCCAGTGCCAGCACCAGCGCCCACCCAGCGAGCGCTAGCGATGCCCACCCCACAAACGCTGCCGTTCGACTCGGTGGTGCAGCGTGCGGCTCAGGTGGCGTCGGTGGACGCAGCACTGTTGCATGCGATTATCGATACCGAGTCGGGATATGACCCGCAGGCGGTGTCCGTGCGGGGGGCAATCGGATTGATGCAGGTGCTTCCGCGTACTGGCGAGCGCTTCGGGGTTCGACGTCTCGAGGACCCTGCCGAGAATGTGCGCGCAGGGGCGTCCTATATCCGCTGGTTGCTGTCGCGCTTCGACGATGACTTGACCCTGGCACTCGCCGCTTATAACGCGGGGGAAGGCGCGGTGCTGCGTTACGGACGTCGGGTGCCGCCATTTCCGGAGACGCAAAACTACGTCCGCAAAGTGATGGCCGGATACGCGCGCCTGCGTGACGCGAATGCGCGGCCCGCGCCCGTGATGGCCGACGCCGAATCGCCGGCGGGATCAACGCTTGCCGCCGAACGCCGCGACGTTGCGTCCGCCCCGGAACACACGCGAACGCATCGCAAAGCGGAGCGCAGCGCGGCCGCGTTACCTGTCACGCCCGTCGCGCAGGACGTTGCGAACGCCGTCGAGACGACGCTTCCGGCCAACCACAGGGCGGCGCGTGCGAGAACAAAGGTTCACGCCGAAGCATCGACCGCCGCGGCCCAGACGGACGAAGCACCGGCGGATCGCACGTGGCGTTTGCTCAAGGGGTTGGGAACATTGCTCACGCGCAGCCCGTCGACCGAGGCGGCAGGTGCCTGGGGACGCGACCGGCCGGCGGTCGTCATGCCGTCGCGCGGGCGCGACCGGCACGTTGGCCCGGCGGCCGGCAGTTAGCGTCAGAGCGTGGGAACGGTGTCGGCGACCGAGGCGCGTGCGGACATGCGTTCGAAATGACCGGCCAGATTGGGATGGGCGTCGCGCCAGGCGATCTCAGGGAACCGGAAATCCAGATAGCCGAGCGCGCAGGTGACGGCCACGTCGGCCAGGGTGAGGCGGTTGCTCGCGCACCATTGCCGTTCATCGAGTCCGCGCGCCATGGCTTGCAGCCCTTCGTCGATCTTGCCGAGCTGGCGGGCGATGAGCGTCGATGAGCGCGAGACTTCGTCGTGAAACATCGTTTCGACGCGAATCTGCACGGCGGCATCCGTCAGGCCGTCCGCGAGGGCTTCCCAGCAGCGCACTTCGGCGCGTTCGCGCCCGGAAGGGGGAATGAGCTTGCCCACCGGCGAGAGCGTATCGAGATACTCGCAGATCACACGCGAATCGAACACGGCTTCGCCGTCTTCCATGACGAGGCACGGCACCTTGCCCAGCGGATTGGACTGCTGGATACGGGTGTCGTCGGCCCACACATTCTCCAGCTCGAGCTTGTAGTCGAGCTTCTTCTCGGCCAGCACAATGCGGACCTTGCGAACGTAGGGACTGGCGAGGGCACCGATCAACTTCATGTGAATCCTTGATAAATCGCTTTAGCGCGGGGGAGAGTATAACGTGGGCTCCGGACTGTCGCGCGCGTGTGTCATGTGCATTTCGTGTGCATGTTGTGTGCATGTTGTGTGCATGTTGCGCCAGACTCGGCGCAGGGCGGGGCGTACCGCAATTGCCGCGAAATTGGCCCGCGCCAGGATGGTCGAGGCCGGGAATGGTAAAATGCTGGCCTTTCCGAGTTGGCGGCTCGCCGGCTCCCCCGGTTTTCTTTTTCGGTGCCCAGTGCCATGTCCGACGAATTCTCCCCCTTGACCGCGCTTTCCCCGCTCGACGGCCGTTATGCCAGCAAGACCGACGCCCTGCGTCCATGGCTGTCCGAAGCGGCGTTCATGCGTCACCGCGTGACGGTCGAAATCCATTGGCTGATTGCCCTGTCCAAGGCCGGTTTCGCTGAAATCGCCCCGTTCTCGGCCGATGCGGAGACGTTCCTGCTGAATCTGGCGGCCCAATTCTCGAACGCCGATGCCCAGCGCATCAAGGACATCGAGAAGGTCACCAACCACGACGTGAAGGCCGTCGAGTATTGGCTCAAGGAGAAGGTGCAGGGTCAGGCGGCGCTCGAAAAGGCGAGCGAATTCATTCACTTCGCCTGCACGTCGGAAGACATCAACAACACGTCGCACGGTCTGATGATCAAGGGCGCGCGCGACACGGTGATTGTGCCTGCGCTCGAATCGCTGGTCGCCAAGCTCGGCGAGTTGGCCCGCGAGCATGCGGCCCAGCCGATGCTTTCGCGCACGCATGGTCAACCGGCGTCGCCAACCACGCTCGGCAAGGAACTGGCCAACGTGGCCGTGCGACTGGCCCGCGCGCTCGAGCGGGTGCGCCGCGTCGAACTGCTCGCGAAGATGAACGGTGCGGTCGGTAACTACAATGCCCACCTCTCGGCCTACCCGGAATATGACTGGGAGGCGTTCTCGAAGGCGGTCATCGAGCAGCGCCTCGGGCTGACGTTCAACCCGTACACGATCCAGATCGAACCGCACGACTATATGGCCGAGCTGTTCGACGCCCTCGCGCGCGCCAATACCATCCTGCTCGATCTGAATCGCGACATCTGGGGTTACATCTCGGTCGGCTACTTCAAGCAAAAGACGAAGGCCGGCGAGATCGGTTCGTCGACCATGCCGCACAAGGTCAACCCGATCGACTTCGAGAATTCGGAAGGCAACCTCGGTCTGGCCAACGCCGTGCTGCGCCATCTGGCCGACAAGCTGCCGGTCTCGCGCTGGCAGCGTGACCTGACCGACTCGACCGTGCTGCGCAACATCGGCGTGGCCTTCGGCTACAGTCTGCTCGCCTATGACTCGTGCAAGCGTGGCCTGGACAAGCTCGAAGTCAATCCGCAACGTCTGAACGATGACCTCGATAACACCTGGGAAGTGTTGGCAGAGCCGGTGCAGACCGTGATGCGTCGTTTTGGCATTCCCAACCCGTACGAACAGCTCAAGGAGCTCACGCGCGGCAAGGGCATTACGCGCGAAGCGCTGCAGGCCTTCATCAAGCAACTGGCCATTCCGGAAGATGCGAAGGCGCGTCTGCTGGAAATGACGCCTGCGAACTACGTCGGCATTGCCGAATCGCTCGCCAAGCGCGTCTAAGCACCCGCTGCTTCAACGAAACGGGCCGCTTTTGCGGCCCGTTTTGCATGGCGCGTCCGGTAAATGACGCACGGGCGACGGTGCTGCGTGTGAGCTGTACGAAAAAAAACTGCCGGACAGGCCGGCGGCTTCTCTGACGATGTGCTACGCGTCGTTCAGACGCGTGCGCCGAAGTTCGGGTCGTTGCGATCGACGCCCTCTTCACCGTCCTTGTTGCTGTGCTTGATGAGGTCTTCGCGCTTCACGCCGAGCCACATCGCAATCGCCGCCGCCACGAACACCGACGAGTAGATACCGAACAGAATACCCACGGTCAGCGCGAGGGCGAAGTAGTGCAGTGTCTGGCCCCCGAAGAAGAACATCGACAGCACCATCATTTCCGTGCTCGCGTGCGTGATGATCGTACGCGACATGGTCGTCGTGATGGCGTGGTCGATGACTTCGCGCACCGTCGCCTTGCGCATTTTTCGGAACGTCTCGCGAATCCGGTCGAAGATCACGACCGATTCGTTCACCGAGTAGCCAAGTACCGCCAGCACCCCCGCCAGCACCGCCAGCGAAAACTCCCATTGGAAGTAGGCGAAAAAGCCCAGAATGATCACCACGTCGTGCAGGTTGGCGATCACGCCGGCCACGGCGAACTTCCATTCGAAGCGGAACGACAGGTAGATGATGATGCCGATGACCACGAAGGTCAGTGCCAGCAGGCCATCCGTGAACAGCTCGTGACCAATCTGCGGGCCGACGAATTCCACGCGGCGCAACTGCACATCGGGGGCGTCTGCCTTCAGGGCGGTCATCACGGCGTCGCTTTGCTGCGCGCTGGTGACCTGCTTGCCGTCCGAACCGCTCTGAATCGGCAGTCGGATCATCACGTCGCGCGAGGTGCCGAAGCTCTGCACTTGCACGTCGCGATAGCCGAGCTTGCCGACTTCGCCCCGGATCTTCTCGAGATCGGCCGCCTGCGAGTAGGCCACTTCCATGACCGTACCGCCGGTGAACTCGATCGACATGTGCAGCCCCCGCGTGAGCAGGAAGAACACCGCCGCCACAAAGGTGAGCGCCGAGATGACATTGAAGATCAGGGCATGCCGCATGAACGGCACGTCTTTCTTGATGCGGAAAAATTCCATGACTGTTTCCTCTCGCGCCTGCGGTTATTGCTCGCCGGCGTCAGGTGCGTTCGTCGCACCGTCCGGGCGCCAGACCTGACCGATCGCCAACGTCTTGAGCTTGCGACGGCCGCCGTACCACAGGTTGACCAGACCGCGCGAGAAGAACACGGCCGAGAACATCGAGGTCAGGATACCCAGGCAGTGCACCACGGCGAATGCGCGCACCGGGCCCGAACCGAACGCCAGCAACGCCAGACCGGCGATGAGCGTGGTCACGTTCGAGTCCAGAATGGTCGCCCAGGCATGCTCGAAGCCCAGGGAAATCGCCTTCTGTGCCGACGCCCCTGCACGTAATTCTTCGCGAATACGTTCGTTGATCAGCACGTTGGCATCGATGGCCATACCGAGCGTAAGCGCGATAGCGGCAATCCCTGGCAGCGTGAGCGTGGCTTGCATCATCGAGAGCACGGCCACCAGCAGCAGCAGGTTGAACAGCAGGGCGATCACCGAGAACACGCCGAACAGCATGTAATACGCCATCATGAACACGGCGATGGCGATCAGGCCGTACACCACCGAGTCAACCCCCTTCTGCACGTTGTCGGCGCCGAGGCTCGGGCCGATCGTGCGTTCTTCGATGATTTCCATCGGTGCGGCAAGCGAGCCGGCGCGCAGCAGCAGCGCCAGATCGTTGGCGGCCTGCGCCGAGCCCATGCCGGTGATCTGGAAGCTCTGGCCCAGTTCGCTGCGGATATTGGCCACCGTCAGCACTTCGCCCTTGCCCTTCTCGAACAGCACAATGCCCATCGGCTTGCCGATGTTGTCGCGCGAGACGTCGCGCAGCACCCGGCCACCGGCCGCGTCGAGCTTGATGCTGACCGACGGCTGCTGGTGATCGTCGAAGCCCGCAGAGGCGCTGGTGATGCGGTCGCCGCTGAAGATCACCTGGCGCTTGAGCATGACCGGCGCACCGTTGCCATGCAGGAACAGTTCGTCCTGCGGCGGCACGGGCGTATCGGCGGTGATGAGGCGCGGCGCGTCCGGATCGGCCAGACGTGCTTCGAGCGTTGCCGTGCGGCCGATGATGTCCTTCGCCTTGGCGGTGTCCTGCACGCCGGGCAACTGCACGACGATACGGTCAGGGCCTTCCTGCTGAATGACCGGTTCGGCCACGCCGAGTTCGTTCACCCGGTTGTGCAGCGTGACGATGTTCTGCTTGACGGCGTTGTCCTGCACCGCACGACGGGCCGCGTCCGTGAATGTGCCCACGACCTTGAAGGTGCCGTTGGGGCCGGCTTGCGTCGTGTAGGCGAGATCGGGCAGGGCGTCGGTCAGGGCACCGCGTGCGCGCTCGGCGTCGTTCTGGTTGCTGAAGACCGCTTCAATGCCGCCGTCCGTGCGCGTCACGCCGTTGTGGCGGATGTTCTTGTCGCGCAGCAGTGTGCGGGCATCGGCGGCGCTGGCGTCCAGACGCTTGGTGATGGCGCCGGCCATGTCGACTTGCAGCAGGAAGTGCACCCCGCCGCGCAGGTCGAGGCCGAGATACATCGGCAGCGCGTGAATTCGGGTGAGCCATTCCGGCGAGGCCGACAGAAGGTTGAGCGCGACGACGTAGGTCGGGTCGGTCGGATCGGTGTTCAGCGACGTCTGGAGAAGGTCCTTGGCGCGAAGCTGCGTGTCGGTGTCGGCGAAGCGAATGCGCACGCTCGGGTTGTTGCCCGTGTTGTCGAACACGGCGCCTTGATAAGCGATGTTCTGCGCCTTGAGCGCGTCTTCGGCGCGCGCGAGCGTCGAGGGGTCGACCTTGACGGTCGCCTTGACGCTGGAAATCTGTACTGCCGGCGTTTCACCGAACAGGTTCGGCAGCGTATAGAGCACCCCGATGGCAAGCGCCACCAGAATGATGATGTATTTCCAGAGAGGATAGCGATTCATAGCGGCGGGCTAGGGTGATGCCTCGTGGCAAACCGTGCTTCAGACCGGCTGGCATGGCAACAGGGGTCGCGTTGACCGGTGTCGTCATGCACTGCGGCCGCCTGCAAGGGCGGCCGCGTGCGGTTGCGCGAAGGATCAGAGCGCCTTGATGGTGCCCTTGGGCAGCAAGGTGGTGATAGCGCCTTTCTGCACGTTGATCTCGACGTTCTCGGCGATCTCCACCGTCACGAAGGTCTCGCCGACCTTCGAGATACGGCCGGCCAGACCGCCCGAGGTCACGACTTCGTCGCCCTTGGCAAGCGCCGCCAGCATGTTGCGGGTCTCTTTCTGGCGCTTCATTTGCGGACGGATCATGATGAAGTACAGCACCACGAACATCAGCACGAGCGGCAGGAAGCTCATCAGGTTGCTGGTCGGGCTCGCGGCGCCTGCCGTCTGAGCGAAGGCATTGGAAATCAGCACGTTCGGTTCTCCTTATGTAAGACGTGTAAAAGCCGCGTGTGGCCGGACTCCGGACACGCGCGGCGTGTGTTTCGGTGCGAGGATGCACGATCCAAGCCCGGCATTTTACCACTGCCCGACCCCGTTCCCCCGGGATTCGGTGCCCGCTTCCGGGCCCCGGCCGCTACTTCACGCCGCGCGCGCGATCGGCCCGGAACTGGGCGCAAAACGCGTCGAAACGGTGTGCTTCGATGGCATCCCGGATTTCCTGCATCAGCATCAGATAGTAATGCAGGTTGTGGATGGTGTTGAGCCGCGCGCCCAGAATCTCCCCGGCTCGCTGCAAATGGTGCAGATAGGCGCGCGAGAAATTTCGACAGGTGTAACAGCCGCAAGTTTCGTCCAGGGGACGCGTGTCGGTCTTGTGCGACGCGTTGCGAATCTTCAGGTCGCCAAATCGCGTGAAGAGCCAGCCGTTGCGGGCATTGCGCGTGGGCATCACGCAATCGAACATATCCACGCCTGCGGCCACGCCGGCCACGAGGTCCTCGGGCGTGCCCACGCCCATCAGGTAGTGCGGCTTGTTCGCCGGCAGACGCGGCGCCACGTGCTCGAGCACGCGCATCATGTCTTCCTTCGGCTCGCCGACCGACAACCCGCCAATCGCATAACCGTGGAAGTCCAACTCCGACAGGCCGGCGAGCGACTCGTCGCGCAAGTGTTCGTACATGCCGCCCTGGACGATCCCGAACAGCGCATTCGGGTTCCCGAGCCGGTTGAATTCGTCGATGGAGCGCTTGGCCCAGCGCAGCGACATGCGCATCGACTGGCCCGCCTCGACTTCCGTGGCCGGCCGCCCGTCGATCTCGTACGGCGTGCACTCGTCGAACTGCATGACGATGTCCGAATTGAGTACGTGCTGGATCTGCATCGAGATTTCCGGCGACAGGAAAAGTCGGTCGCCATTCACGGGCGACGCGAATTTCACGCCTTCTTCGCTGATCTTGCGCAGATCGCCGAGGCTGAATACCTGAAAGCCGCCGGAATCCGTGAGAATCGGCCGATCCCAACCCATGAAGCGGTGCAGACCGCCGTGGGCGGAAATCGTCTCGAGTCCGGGGCGGAGCCAGAGGTGGAAGGTATTGCCGAGGATGATCTGTGCGTTGTTTTCGACGAGTTCGGCCGGCGACATCGCCTTGACCGAGCCGTAGGTGCCCACCGGCATGAAGATGGGCGTCTCGACCACGCCGTGGTTGAGCGTGACGCGTCCCCGGCGGGCTTGCCCGTCGGTGGTGATGAGTTCGAACTTGAGCATGTGTGGTGCGCCCCGGCACCACCGGCAACACAGGCCGGCGCCCGCGCGGGACGTAAAAAAAGCGGCCAGCGCCCCATGCGCGGCCAAGGCGCTATTGTACCGGGTCGCATGGCTGCCGATTCGACGGCCATGCGCGTTCAGGCGGCGGCTTTCGGGGCGTCGTGAAGCGCCACGCGCGAGAGGATCATCGCGTCGCCGTAGCTGAAGAAGCGATACCGCTGCTCGATGGCGTGCCGGTAGGCCGCGCGGATCGTCTCCATGCCGGAGAAGGCCGACACGAGCATGAGCAGCGTCGATTTGGGCAAATGGAAGTTGGTGATGAGACGGTCGACCAGTTGGAAGTGGTAGCCCGGTGTGATGAAGATGTCGGTCTCGGCGCTCCCCGCACGCAGGGAGCCCGGCGCGCCGCCGGCGGCCAGCGACGCTTGTGCGGCAGACTCCAGGGCGCGCATCGACGTTGTGCCGACCGCAATCACGCGGCCGCCGCGGGCGCGCGTGGCGGCGATGGCGTCGACCAGCGACGGCGTGATCTCGTACCACTCCGAATGCATCTTGTGCTCGTCGATTTTCTCCACGCGTACCGGCTGGAACGTCCCCGCCCCTACGTGTAGCGTGAGCGTGGCGCGGTGCACGCCCAGCATGTCGAGGCGGGCGAAGAGGGCGTCGTCGAAGTGCAGCCCGGCCGTCGGCGCGGCCACCGCGCCCAGATTTCGGGCGTAGACGGTCTGGTAGCGGGTTTCGTCGGCCGCGTCGGCGTCATGCTCGATGTAGGGGGGGAGCGGCAGACGGCCGTAGGTTTCCAACAGCGTGTAGCAGTCGTCCGGGAAATGCAGGGTATAGAACGGTTCGACGCGCTCGCCCACGCTCACGTCGAACGCGTCGGCCAGGCGCAGCACCGTACCCGGGGCCGGGCTCTTGCTCGCGCGGATCTGCGCGAGCGCGGTGCGGTTGTCGATCACGCGCTCGACGAGCACTTCGATCTTGCCGCCGCTCGCCTTGTGACCGAACAGGCGCGCTTTGATGACGCGCGTATCGTTGAACACGAGCAGGTCGCCGGGCGCGAGCAGGCTGGGCAGGTCGGCAAAGCGCCGATCATAAAGATGGGGGGGCGTGACGCTGCCGTCCACCTCCAACAGTCGGCTGGCGGAGCGCTCGGTGAGTGCGGTCTGCGCGATCAGTTCGGGCGGCAGGACGAAATCGAAATCGGAAAGGGTATACATCAGCGTTTACAATGCTTGGCAACCGACATTTTACTTGGTTCGTCCGAAAGCCTGCCGGCACGGCGTGCGCCTCGCGGGCGAACCCCCCTTTCGCGACTGCATGACCGAACGCAGAATGCCCGCTCCCGTGCCTGAGGACGTCACTGCCGACCTCGTGGAACTTGCCGATGCCGCAAGCGCACAGGCCAATGTTTCGCCGCGTCCCGCAGCGAAACGCGGGACGCGCTCGGCCACGCAGGCCGAGACGCCGGCTGGCGCGAACGACACCGCGCCGCCCAAGTCCGGGAAATCGCCAAAGCTCGCCAAATCTGCTGAATCTGCCAAATCTGCTGAATCCGCGAAAGTTGCCAAGACAAAAACGCCTGCGCGCAAGACGGCGGGCGGCGGCACCGCCGACAAGCTCGACAAGCTCGGGCTGAAGCGCGACATCGACCTGATTCTGCATTTGCCCATGCGCTACGAGGACGAAACCACGCTGCGCAAGATCGGCGACGTGCTGCCAAGCGAGTTGGCCCAGGTCGAGGGCGTGGTCACGTCGAGCGAAGTGGCGTACCGGCCGCGCCGGCAGTGGGTCGTACGCATCGAGGACGACGGCCATGAACTCGTGCTGCGGTTTCTGAATTTTTACGGCAGTCAGCAGAAGCAACTCGCCGTCGGCGCGCGCGTGCGTGCGCGCGGCGAGGTGCGCGGGGGCTTCTTCGGATTGGAGATGGTGCACCCGGCCTATCGCGTGGTACTCGATGCCGCGGCCCCGTTGCCGGCGTCCCTCACGCCGATATACCCGAGTGCCGCCGGTCTGTCGCAAGCCTATCTGCGCAAAGCGATTCACAACGCCATGACGCGCACGCCGCTGCCTGAGTTGCTGCCTCCGGGACTGCTTCAGCACGCCATTGGCCCGGCGCATCCGCTCCCGGCGCTGGCCGATGCCGTGCGTTTGCTGCATGCGCCGCCGCCCGATGTGTCGGAGACAGCGCTTGTCGAGCGCTCGCATCCGGCGTGGCTGCGCATCAAGTGCGAAGAGTTGCTCGCGCAGCAACTATCGCTCAAGCGGGCGCAAGCGGCGCGTCGGCGACTCGCCGCCCCCGCCCTTGGCGCCCACGTGGCTGGGGGGCTGCTCGAACGCTTCGAGGCGGCGCTGCCATTTCGTCTGACCGGTGCTCAGCAGCGGGTGTGGGCCGAGATTTGCGCCGATCTGGCCGAACCGCACCCAATGCAGCGCCTGCTGCAAGGCGACGTAGGGAGCGGCAAAACGATCATTGCGGCGTTGGCCGCTGCGCAGGCGATCGACGCCGGATTTCAGGCGGCGATCATGGCGCCGACCGAAATCCTCGCAGAGCAGCATCTGCGCAAGCTCACGGCCTGGCTGGCGCCGCTGGGCGTCGACGTCGCGTGGCTGGCGGGCAGCATGAAGGCGAAGGAGAAGCGAGAAGCGCTCGCACGCGTCGCGAGCGGCGACGCGCAACTCGTCATCGGGACGCACGCCATCATTCAGGACACGGTCACGTTCGCGCGACTCGGCATGGCGGTCGTCGACGAGCAACACCGGTTCGGCGTCGCGCAGCGGCTGGCGCTGCGCAGCAAGATGCAAACCGCCGGCATGGGCGAGAACGCCATGCCGCATCAGTTGATGATGAGCGCGACGCCCATTCCGCGCACGCTCGCCATGACGTACTACGCTGATCTGGACGTCTCCGTGATCGACGAGTTACCGCCGGGCCGCAGTCCGGTCGTCACGAAACTCGTCAGCGACGCCCGGCGACCGGAAGTGATCGACCGCGTTCGGGCCGCGGCGCTGGCTGGGCGTCAGGTGTATTGGGTCTGTCCGCTGATCGAGGAGAGCGAGGCGCTGCAATTGCAGACGGCCGTCGACACGCACGCGCAGCTCGTCGCGGCGTTGCCCGAGTTGCGCGTGGGGCTTGTGCACGGGCGGCTCGCGCCGGCAGAGAAGGCGGCGGTGATGGACGGCTTCACACGTGGCGATACGCAATTGTTGGTGGCGACCACGGTGATCGAAGTGGGGGTGGACGTACCCAATGCGTCGCTGATGGTGATCGAACACGCCGAGCGCTTCGGGCTTGCGCAATTGCACCAGTTGCGCGGGCGCGTTGGGCGCGGGTCGGCGGAGTCGGTGTGCCTGCTGATGTATGCGTCGCCGTTGTCGATGGGCGCGAAGGCGCGTTTGCAAACGATGCGAGAGACCACCGACGGCTTTGTCATCGCGCGGCGCGATCTGGAAATCCGCGGCCCGGGCGAGTTTCTCGGCGCTCGGCAGTCGGGTGCCGCGATGCTGCGCTTCGTCGACCTGAACGAGGACGCCTGGCTGATCCCGGGCGCGCAGGAAGCGGCGGATGTACTCCTCAAGTCGCACCCTGGGGCCGTGGCGGCGCATCTGGAGCGCTGGCTCGGGGCGCGGGAAGATTATCTGAAGGCATGAGGTGCGGTGCCCACGCGGCGGCGCGCAACGACACGACGACGCAACGACGACGCAACGAGAGCACAACGACGGCACACATGCGACCGAAAACGGGCAAGGGCGGTCCGATTGTGCTATAAAAAACAAAATCTATCGATTGCCGTAATTCGATTAATTTACACAGGTTAGGACGACATGACCCTCACGGAACTCAAGTACATCGTGGCGGTGGCGCGCGAACGCCATTTCGGTCGCGCGGCGGAAGCCTGTTTCGTCAGCCAGCCGACGCTCTCGGTGGCCATCAAGAAGCTCGAAGACGAGCTGAACGTACAGATTTTCGAGCGCGGTGCTGCGGAAGTCAGCGTGACCCCGCTCGGCGAGCAGATCGTTGCGCAGGCTCAGCGCGTGCTCGAACAAACCATCGCCATCAAAGAGATCGCCAAGCAGGGACGCGATCCGCTCGCCGGGCCGCTGCGTCTGGGTGTGATCTACACGATCGGGCCGTATTTGCTGCCGGCCCTCGTCAAGCAGATGATCGAGACCACGCCGCAGATGCCGCTCATGCTGCAGGAGAACTACACGCTCAAGCTTATCGAACTGCTCAAGCAGGGCGAGATCGACGCGGCGATCATGGCGCTGCCGTTCCCGGAGAGCGGTCTGATGGTGCGACCGCTCTACGATGAGCCGTTCGTCGTGGCGTTGCCGCGCTCGCATCCGTGGGCGGAGCGTGAACAGATCGACGCAGGCGATCTCAAGCAAGAGACGATGCTGCTGCTCGGCAGCGGGCACTGCTTCCGCGATCACGTGCTGGGTGTCTGTCCGGAGCTGATGCGCTTCTCGCAGAATGCCGACGGTATTCAAAAGACGTTCGAAGGCTCCTCGCTGGAGACGATCCGCCATATGGTCGCGAGTGGCGTAGGCATCACCGTGCTGCCGAAGACGTCGGTGCCCGAGACGCCCGCACCCGATAGCCTCCTGCGTTATGTCCCGTTCTCGGCGCCGGTGCCCGATCGTCGCGTGGTGCTCGCGTGGCGCAAGAGCTTCACGCGATTGCCGGCCATCGACGCGGTGGCGCAAGCGATTACCCGGTGCCATCTGCCAGGCGTGATTCCCCTCGATCTGCCCGCCATGTCGAACTGACGCGCGCCGGGGCAAGCTGGCCCCCGAACCCCATACCGCATACCCCATACCCCATAAGCCTCGCTCGTCATACGCCGCTGCCTCGTGCCGCGGCGTATGACTTTTGGCTATTGAATTCATAAAAACTATCAATTATTAGTTTTAAATAAAAATAATTAATCTAGCGTTGCGCGTTTGGCGCCGATGCCCTCGCGAGCGGGGGTGCTCGAACGCCGATAGTTGCCGCCGCAGCCAGACACATTCGAGGTGCCCAGGATGACCCGACTCAAGGCTTATTTGCAGGACGTCGAAACCACGCTGGAAAAAGTACTCGCCGATTTTGCCCTCATGGGCGCGTGAATCGCGCGAGTTCGACCGATCAGGAAACAAGAGAAGGAGAGCGTCGCATGTCAGATACGAACAAACTCACGACGGCCGCCGGTGCGCCGGTGCCCGACAACCAGAACACGATGACGGCCGGCCCGCGCGGCCCTGCCTTGTTGCAAGACGTGTGGTTCCTTGAAAAGCTCGCCCACTTCGACCGCGAAGTGATTCCCGAGCGTCGCGTGCACGCGAAGGGATCGGGCGCTTACGGCAAGCTCACCATTACGCATGACATCACGAAATTCAGCCGTGCGCGCGTATTCGAGGCCGTTGGAAAGGAAACGCCGGTATTCCTGCGATTCTCGACGGTAGCGGGCGAGCGCGGTGCGGCCGACGCCGAGCGCGACGTGCGCGGCTTCGCCCTGAAGTTCTACACGGACGAGGGCAACTGGGATCTCGTGGGTAACAACACCCCCGTGTTCTTCGTGCGCGATCCGCTCAAGTTCCCCGATTTCATTCATACGCAAAAGCGTGATCCGAGAACGAACCTTCGCAACCCGACGGCGGCATGGGACTTCTGGTCGCGACATCCCGAGTCGCTGCATCAGGTGACCATTCTCATGAGCGATCGCGGGCTGCCGGCGAACTATCGTCAGCAGCACGGCTTTGGCTCGCACACCTTCAGCTTCATCAACGCGGCGAACGAACGCTTCTGGGTGAAGTTTCACTTCAAGTCGATGCAGGGCGTGGAGAACCTGACCAACGCCGAGGCCGCGAACGTGGTCGCCGGGGACCGCGAGAGCGCCCAGCGCGATCTGTTCGATGCGATCGAAACGGGCAACTTCCCGCGCTGGCGCATGCAGGTGCAGGTCATGCCCGAGGCGGACGCCGCGACCTATCGTATCGATCCTTTCGACTTGACGAAGGTGTGGCCGCACGCCGACTACCCGCTCATCGACGTGGGCGTGCTGGCGTTGAACCGCAACCCGGAGAACTACTTCGCCGAAGTCGAGCAGGCGGCGTTCAACCCGGCCAATGTGGTGCCAGGCATCGGCTTCTCGCCGGATCGCATGTTGCAGGGGCGTCTGTTCTCGTATGGGGACACCCAGCGATATCGCCTTGGCGTCAATCACACGGCAATTCCGGTCAACGCGCCAAAGTGCCCGTTCCATAACAGTTTCCATCGCGACGGTGCAATGCGCGTGGATGGCAATCTGGGCGGCGCGCCGAACTATGAGCCGAATCGATACGGTGCGTTTGCCGAGCAGCCGGCGTTTCGCGAGCCCCCGCAAGCGGTGGGCGCCGTGGCCGACCGTTTCGACCATCGCGAGGACGACGACTATTATTCGCAGCCGCGCGCGTTGTTCAATCTGTTCGACGATGGCCAGAAAACGCGGTTGTTCGGCAATATCGCGGCCGCAATGCAGGGCGTTCCGAACGACGTGGCCGAGCGTCAGATCGATCACTTTGCCAAGATCGATCCTGCCTACGCGCAGGGCGTGGTCGCCGCACGTCGGGCGTTGGCGGGGTAAAGCGCAAATTTAGGCGTCAAGGGGCGTGGGGGCGGGTGACGCGCCCCCGCGCAGATATGGCCGGTGGCGTGGTTGCTGGGGCGTGTCAGGCAGTCGGCCAAAAGGCGCGTATTGCCGCAATGCCATAAGCGCCGGCGTGGCGCGCGCTCGTCAGCGTGTCGGCCCGCATGCCGCCGAGCGCGAAGACCGGTAGCGAGGTCTGCTCTGCAAGGGCAGAGAACGCGGGCCAGCCCAGTGGCGTGGCGAGGGGATGTGTCGCGGTGGCGAGGACCGGTGACAGTGTAATGAAGTCGAGTCCGAGCCGCGTGGCGTGTGCGATCTGCGTGGCGTCGTGACAGGCGGCGCTCACGAGCTTCCAGTCGGGAGGCCGCGTGTGGCAGGCCAACAGCCGTGCGCTCGTCAGATGCCAGCCGTCCGCCTTCGGTACGGTGCCGGCGTGTACGCCGTTCGCTGCATCGAGCCAGAGATCCGCGACATGTTGCGGCGGGTTGAGAATGAGTTGTGCGCCAGCAGCGTGTGTCAGTGCCAAGGCGCTCTCTGCCAAGGCGCGGTAGCCATCGGCGTCGAGCGAACGATTGCGAAGCTGCACGAGACGGATGCCGCGCGCCAGGGCTTGCGCGAGTTGCGATGCAAACGTGGCGATTTGGGTGCGCGAGGCGACATCGGGCGTCACCAGAAGCTGGCGGGGCAGAGGGGGCTGCGTGTTGAGCGCGGCGTCGTGCGCCCCGGTGCTCACTCGGGCCGTTCCGGCGGGAAGGGAGGGCATCGATAAACGGTAAGCGGGATCGGTTGAATCGGTGGAATCTGCGGGGTCGGCGGGCATGCGCGCAGTGTAACCGGAACGCCGGGGCGGACGTCTCAAGGAAAGTACGTAGATGGGGCGGCGCATCGCATCGCACGGATGCACGCGACGCGACAGGAACACCATCGCCCGCGCCCGATTCGGTCGGCCCTCGATGGCGCGTGTGTGCCCTATCGGGCGGGAGCCGTCATAGAGAAAAGATGCGCGCCGAAGGGCAGTCCAGTACACTGGCCGGATGCTCTCCGATTGGCTCGTCCGCAACCTCCTCGTCAGCCTGTTTCTACCGCCGGTCAACGTACTGGTACTCTCGGTCGCCGCACTTGTCGTCTGGCGGCGGTGTCCGCGTATCGGCAAAACGTTGGCGATCGTTGCCATTCTGGCGCTCTGGGTACAGGCGATGCCCTGGTTCGGCCGGCAACTGGCCCGACCGTTGGAAGTGGGCACCGCGATCGATCTCAAATGGCTAGACGCTGCACGTCAGTCGCCCGTGGCTGCGGCGACGTTGCCGCAGGCCGTGGTGATTCTCGGCGGGGGCTCGACCCGCCACGCCCCCGAGTTCGGCCGTGACAACGGCGCAGATTTGAACGACACCACGCTGGCTCGGGTGCGTTACGGCGTGTTTCTCGCGCGTCGCACGCAATTGCCTGTGCTGGTTTCCGGCGGCAGTCCGACCGGAGATGTCGTCGAGGCGCGTGCGATGGCCCAAGTGGCGACGGATGAATTCGGTGTGCCGGTGCGCTGGATCGAAGGACAATCGTTGAACACGGCGCAAAACGCCACATTCAGCGCGCGTATGCTGGCGAACGCTGGCGTGTCGCGCGTCTATCTGGTCACGAGTGCATGGCATATGCGCCGCGCTCGCGACCAGTTCGAACGCGCCGGACTCACGGTGGTACCCGCACCGTGCTGCAACGCGAACGCGTTCGAACCCGATGCCATGCCGGGCGGGTGGCCGACCATTGGCGGTTTGCGCACCACGCATCAGGCGCTGCGAGAATGGATGGCCCTGGCCGTGGGGCATTGAGGCGGCCGTCCCCTGTGCGACGCGGTGAGGCGCCAGCGTCGCAGACAGGAAGCCGCATTATCCTGAGCCGCGCATCCGTGCGGGGCTCCCTGAATTGCTAACCTCAAACGAGAGAGACGTATGAAGACGAAAGCTGTCCTGAGCGTTGAAGACGTACAGAAGATCAACGCCGCCGCCGTGGCCGAGGCCACCTCGAACGGCTGGAATGTGTGTATCACGATCGTCGACGATGGCGGTCACGCCCTGTCGCTGCATCGGATGGATGGCGCTGCGCCGAGCACCGCCATGATGTCGCTGGGCAAGGCACAGACCTCGGCGCTGGGCCGTCGCGAGAGCGGCGCGTTCGAAGAAATGATCAATGGCGGCCGCTTCGCGTTCTTGAGTGCGCCGAACACCGCGATGCTCGAAGGCGGCGTGCCCATCGTGGTGGGCGGTAACGTGATTGGTGCCGTCGGTGTGTCGGGCGTGAAGTCGGCGCAGGATGCGCAGATCGCGCGCGCAGGTATCGCCGCCGTGACGGGCGCGTAAGCACGCAGGCGCGCCCGGGGCGTTTGCCCGGAACCGGAAAGACAAAAGCATCGCCCACGAAAGTCGGCGATGCTTTTTTTTCGGAACATGCAAAGAAAAACCCGTCCTTGCGCACGGGTCAAAGGCTTGTCAGGCCGAATGGCCCGCCTGAGGCTTGGCAGGCTGGGCCACGAGGAGAACATCAATGAAACCCGAGGGGATGGACAAAAAAGTGGCTTGGCTGGCGCGCAACGCGGGTAGAGAGGGGCTTGCCGTAACTACATGGGATTGCGTTGCGTTCGCTGGCTACTGCCAAACACCTCTTAGGCGAGGTGGTCCCCACAAAACTCGGTGAAGGCGGCGGCACGGTCGTGGTCATGTCGCCGCCAAAATTCGTGAATGATTCCGCCACCTACTTGGTCAGGATCAACTTGCCGTAGCGGGTCGCGCGCAGCTGGTAGGTCTGTCCGTTGTGCAGGATGTTCACGCATTGCGTGCCTTGCAGCAGGTGGTCGCTCGTCAGTACACGGCCCGTGGGTTGGCCGGCTGGCTTCTGCGCCGCTGGGCTGGCCGCTTGCGCGCGCGACACCGACAGGGTGCGACGTGGTGCTGTGGCAGGCAGGGTCGGGCGGGCAGTGGTGTGGCTTGCGGTCATCTCGTGCTTCCGTAGGGCTGACTATGGAATGAATATTAAATGAGAATCATTCCTATTTGCATTTGAATTTGACTATTGGTGCTTTGTTTGAATAGATGACTGCTAAGTCGGGGCGCCGGACGGTGGCGTTCACCGTCCGGCAAACGCCCCGTTGGCGGGGCGCTCAGTCCAGCGCGCCTTGTTCGGCGAGCGCGCGGATTTGCGCGACGGTGTCGATGTCGGCCTCGCGATAGGCGGACTTCACAAACTCGCTGTAGCGCGTGTCGGCCGTGGCGGTGTCCTCTTGCAGCGTAGTGCTGTACGTGAAGCGGACAAAGTAATGCGTTGGCGTCGGCTCTTCAATACGCATCGTGAGGGTGCCTCCGGCATGCTGATCGGTGGCGGCCGTCTCGTAGCGAACCGATTGCCGGGCGTCGAAGACGACCCGGTCGCGCACCACCGCCTCGCCAAAGCGCAGCTCACGAGTGAGCGTATCGCGGGTGCGTTCGTGCACGATGCACTGGTCGAGTCCCAGCACGAAAGCTTCCGGCTGCTCGGCGCGCAGCACGAGGCCGCGCCACAATTGATCGCGCGTGAGCGCGAAGGCCAGCGGATTCAGGAGGTCGTTGACCTCGATCAGATGTTCGTACTGCAAGAAAATCTCCCCTTCCATCGATGGCGGCCGACACGCCGTAACAAAGTACGGGCGATGCGCCGGTGATTACTCAATCAAACTACTGTCGATGGCAATGGTGCCCGACAACACCTTGTGAATTGGGCATGCATTCGCGATTTCCAAGAGGCGCTGACGCTGTTCCTCCGACAAATCGCCGCCCAGCTCGATCTTTCGCGTGATCTGCGTTGTCCCAGCGGGCGGTTTGCCGTCCGGATTCATCGCGAGCGTCACTTTCACATCCTTGAGGGGCCATTCCTTGCGGCGGGCATACATCTGAAGCGTGATTGACGTGCAGGCGCCGAGGCTGGAAAGCAGCAGCGCCGTTGGCGCGGGGCCAAGATCGGCACCGCCGAGCGTCGCAGGCTCATCGGCAGACCATTCGTGCTTTCCGTCCGAGAGATGCGTGGTGAAACCTGCGGCGCCCAAATGGGCGGTGACAATCGGTTCTGCGGCCATGGCAGCTCCTGTGGGGCCTCCATGAACGCCGTGGTAAACGTCATGGAACGTGTCGAGAGAGTAAGAGAGCGGCCCGGCGACGAAGACGGGCCACAACACACTTTGTGTGTCATTGTGACCCAATTTCACCGGGCGGTGCGAACGGCAGGGATCTCCCCGAAGGGACTGCCTTAACCCGCGGTGCCCGACGCCGGAATTCGTCCCATGCGCCCTGCCTGAAAGTCGAGAATCGCCTGACGAATCTCGCTTTCCGTGTTCATCACGAACGGACCGTAGCGGGCCACCGGCTCACCCAGGGGTTTGCCGCCGATCAGCAAGAACGACAGTGGCTGGTCGCTATCGTTGCGCATGGCGATGCTTGCGCCGTCGTTGCCGAACACGACCATTTGATGCGTCTTGGCCGGCGTGGCTTCGGCACCGAAATGCCCCTCGCCGTCGATCACATAGGCGAACACGTTGAAGTCGGCGGGCACCGGATGATCGAGCGACGCCTGCGGTTGCAGCGTGAAGTGCTGGTAGAGGATCGGCGTGCGGGTCTCGATGACGGCGCGCGTGCCAAGCGCTTCGCCCGCAATCACGCGAACCGAGACCTTGCCGTCGGCGCTCGTCGCATGCGGGATACCCGAAGCCGGTAGCTCCTGATAACGTGGCGTGCTCATCTTGTCCGTGCTCGGCAGATTCACCCAGAGCTGGAAGCCATGCATCGTGCCGCCACGCGTTTGAAACGCTTGCGAGGGCATTTCGGAGTGGATGACGCCAGCCCCGGCGGTCATCCACTGCACGTCACCCGGCGTGAGCTTGCCTGCATGGCCCTGCGAGTCGCGGTGCTCCATCTCGCCCGCGAGCAGATACGTGACAGTCTCGAAGCCGCGATGCGGGTGATCGGGTGCGCCCTTGGCCTCGCCGGGCGAGACTTGCATCGGCCCCATCTCGTCGAGCAGCAGGAACGGATCGAAGTCCATCATCATGCGGGTCGGGAACGGGCGATTGACATGAAAGCCGGCGCCTTCCTGCGTTTGGGCTGCCGTGAAGACACGGGCGACCGGACGGGCGTTGGGGGTGCTCATGGGGGAAGTCTCCTGTTGGGACGGACGCCGAGGCGGCGTCGCGGGTCCAATGCGATGCCCAAACTATATCGGGGTGCATGGCCCCAGGAGTAGCCCGTAACACAGGAAGGATTGTTACCCGATTGGAACAATCGTGGGCAATCGCGGGCAATCGCGGGCAAATAGCGAACGCCGCGAACCGCAGGGACGAAAAAAAGCGCGGTGACGGGCACCGCGCGTGGAGGTCTGCGATTCGTGGATTTGCCGCGCCTACTTGGTCTGCGGATCGGTCACGAAGCCGAGTTTGGTGATACCGGCCGTCTGTGCTTCCGAGAGCACCTTGGCGACGCTCTCGTAGCGCACGTTCTTGTCCGCGAACAGGTGCAATTCCGGCTGCGGTTGTGCTTCGGAGGCCTGTGCCAAACGCGCCTTGAGCGTGGCGTCATCGACCGCCTGCTTGTCCCAGAAGACCGTGCCGTCGGCCTGGATCGAGAGGTCGATCTTGGCAGGCTTGGTGTCTTCCGGCTGGCTGCTAGCCTGTGGCAGGTCGAGCTTGACCGAATGATTGAGCACCGGCAGCGTCACGATGAAGATGATCAGCAGCACCAGCATGACGTCGACGAGCGGCGTCATGTTGATCTCGCTCATCATGGCGTCGTCGGCATTGTCGTCGCTGCTGTATGAACCTATGGCCATGGCGAACTCCTTCTCTTGCGCGGCGGCTTAGCTGGCGCTGGCCGGGGTGGACGGCTTGCGCACCGGCGTGACGTTGTTCGCGAACTGCGTCGGGTGCAGGCTGGCGCCGGTCAGGAAGTAGGCGTGCAGGCTGTGGGCGAAACGGTTGAGCTTCGACACGACGCCTTTGTTGGCACGCGTCAGGGCGTTGAAGCCGAGCACGGCCGGGATCGCAACGAACAGACCGAAGGCGGTCATGATGAGGGCCTCGCCCACGGGGCCGGCCACCTTGTCGATCGTCGTCTGACCCGATGCACCGATGGCCAGCAGGGCGTGATAGATGCCCCAGACCGTGCCGAACAGACCGACGAACGGCGAGGTTGAGCCAATCGACGCCAGCATGGCCAGACCGCTTTGCAGGCGCGATACCGTATCGTCCACCGAGTTCTTCAGGGCGCGCGTGATCCAGTCGCTCACGTCCATCTTGTCGTGCAGATGCGGCTGGCTTTGGCGGTGATGTTCGGCGGCATCCTGACCGGCGAGGGCCAGTGCGAGGAACGGGTTGTTCTGCCCCGATTCGCCCAGCTTCTGCAGACCGGCGGAGAAATTCTCCGAGTGCCAGAAGTCCGGCTCGGCGGTGCGCGTCAGTCGGCTCAGACGGAAGACTTGCGTGCCCTTGATGATGATGACCGTCCAGGACAGGACCGACATCACCAACAACACGATCGCGATGGCTCGGGTGACGAAATCGCCCTGCGCCCAGACGTGGCTCAAACCATACTCTTGCATTTTGCGTTCCTCGGGAGATCCCGTTCGTGAATCTTGACGTTAATCGTTCAGATTGAAATTAAACGGCTTGGTTGCCGCGGCTTCCACCGCCCGGCCGTTTTGCATCGGAGGCGAGCAGCGCATCGCCAGCGCGGCGGTGCGGGCGGCCTGGTCGAGACGGGGAAAGCCGCTCGACTTGACGACGTTGGCGCTCGAGACCCCGCCGCGCGTGTCGATCACCACACGCAGTGTGACCGTGCCTTCCTCGCCAACGCGACGCGACTGCGTCGGATAGACCACGCGGGGATCTTCGCATTTGACGGCCAGCCCCTCAATCGGACCTGACGGCGCGGGCGCAGGGACCGGTGTGGGCGGGGCGGCGGGCGTCGCTGCGGTGTGCTGCGCGGGTTCGATCGGCGCTTGCTGCGGTGCCGGCGCGACCGGCTCGGCCTTTTGCGTGATGGCGTTCTTCGGCGGTACGCGCGGGGTGGGCGGGGGCGCGACCTTGGGCTTGGGCGGTTCCGGCTGCGCCTTGGGCGGTGCGGGTTGTGGCGGCATTGGCGCGGGCGTGAGCGGAATGATCGTGGCGGTAAAGGTCGTCGGTTCGATCGTCGCCTTTTCGGGGGCGTTGCGCAGGTGCGACAGCCCCACCAGCGCGGCGATGTGAACGATGACGATCAATGTCGCGATCGCGAAGGCACGCGGCGACGTCAGCGGATCGCGGATCTGCGTGAGCGCAAGGCCAGATGGGGGCACGGCGGTCGACATGGTAACGGCTAGAGTACGCTAAATTGCGGCGACGAACAGAGGGCCAAGCGCGGTGAGCGAAGACTCGAAGTTCGGGATCGACCGGACGTACGATCAATGGAAAACCGCGCCCAGGGGCGCGGTCGGCGAACACAGTGCGTCAGAAACCGTGCGAAAACTCACTTTCGAAACAGAAAAAACGACAAACATAACGTCGAAACAAAGCCAATCAGGAGTTCCATCCGAGACCTCCACAGGGTGACAGGTTGCTGGCTGGCGCTGGGTGGCAAATGCGGATCATCGCATGTGCGTCGTCCGGCTGGCGCTGTTGCCGGTGCGACACTCGGACGCAGGGGCAAGTCGAAAAACGTGACACAAACGGTCTGGCCCGACCGCTGCCGAAAGGATAGCAACAACGTGCGCGCGCTTGCGACGGCGCTCGCCGTCTCAAGCGGCCAGCGCCAGTTTCCGCACGGCGACGGTGTTCGTGGTGCGGGACGGCGCTTCAGCCGACCGGCAGCATCCACCGCACGCGCGGCCGCAGCAGGGCGAAGCACCCGACACCATTTCCTGGACATAAGGACCGCACTTGCCACAGCACAGCGCAACACCGAGGTCGATCTGAAGATCTTCCATCGTGGTGGCACCGGCGTCGAGACAAGCCTTGATCTGGCGGTCGGAGACGGATTTGCAAACGCAGACGATCATGATGAAAACGTCAAAATGTAACACTAATGAGAATAATTATTATTCAAGTTATTGCAATTTGCAAGCGCCATCGACCTATTCCATGGCACGCACAGGGATTTACCGACGTCGCGTCAGACGGAGATGATGGGAAGGTTTGGCGGGAGATCGAGACTGGCTGGGCCGCGTGGCCCGAAATCGGCAATTTCGACCGTTTGAACGCGCGGTGCGTTGGGCAGCAGCCGGTCCGCCATCGTCTGCAGGGCGGTGGCATTGGCGGTGGCGAACAATTGGAGGCTGCCACTTGCGTTGAGCAGACGGGGCGCGCTCAGGTCGTCGGTTTCCAGGCGGCGTTGAAGTTGACGAGCGATGGCAGCGCCGGTGTCGATAAGGGTGAGCGCGGTGCCGAAGCGGCGTCGTATGGCCGGTATGAGGAATGGGTAGTGGGTGCAGCCGAGCACGAGCGTGTCGGCGCCTTGCGAGAGCATCGGGTCGATAAACTGTTCGAGCAGTGCCATGACCTCGGGGGAGTCGACGTCGCCGGCCTCGATGTGCTCGACGAGCCCGCGGCCCGGCTGGCAGAGGAAGCGTTGCCCTTGTGCGGTGTGACGTGCGAGCAGTTCGGCGAACCGGGTGCTGCGCAGCGTTGCTGCGGTGGCGAGCACCCCGATCACGCCGCGCGTCGACGAGGCCGCAGCGGGCTTGATGCCGGGCTCGACGCCGACGACCGGCCACGGCGCGTCGGCGCGCAGCGCGGCCACGCCGTGCGCCGTCGCGGTGTTGCAGGCGACCACGAGCGCCTTGGCACCGTGCTCGCGCAGCCATCGACCGATCGCGAGGCTGCGCTGTTCGATGAACGCGTCGGGGCGCTCGCCATAGGGGGCGAAGTGCGAGTCGGCCACATAGAGCAAGGACTCGTGCGGGAGCAGGGCGCGTACGGCCTGAAGGACCGACAGGCCGCCGAGCCCGGAATCGAAGACGCCAATGGGCGCGTTGGAGGGCATGGCAAACGAAAAAGGGCCGGCAAATGGCCGGCCCCGGAATTCTAGCGCAAAGCCCGCGACTCGATGCGGGGCGGCGATGCGCGGTCAGTAACGCGCGTTCAGGCGTGTCGAACTTACTCGTCGAACGACGCCATGCCCGACTGCTGATAGTTCTGCAGACCGACCTTGTCGATCAGTTCGATTTGCGTTTCCAGCCAATCGATATGCTCTTCGGTGTCGTGCAGGATCTCGTTGAACAGCTCGCGCGAGACATAGTCTTTCACGCTTTCGCAGTGGGCGATGCCTGCCTTGCAGGTGTCTTGTGAGAGATATTCGAGCTTCAGATCGCACCGCAGAATCTCATCGGTGTTCTCACCGATGAGCAGCTTGTGCAGGTCTTGCAGGTTAGGCAGACCGTCGAGCATGAAGATACGTTCGATCAGCTTGTCCGCATGCTTCATCTCGCCGATGGATTCGTCGTACTCATGTTTGCCGAGCTTGGCGAGGCCCCAATGGTTGTACATGCGGGCGTGCAGAAAGTACTGGTTGATCGCCGTCAGTTCGTTCGTGAGCTGTGCGTTGAGGAGGTCGAGGACTTTCTTGTCGCCTTTCATTTCGTATCCCTGTTTTATGCAGTTTCCAAGCGCTTGAGCGTAGCCTGAAAAAGCCGGGACGCCAAGCAATGCAAGGTGTTTCGTGAACCGAGGTACAAATGGTAACGCGATGCATTCTCGCTCGGCCGCGAACCGTCGACGTTAAGAAGCGCGCGGGTGGCGCCGTGAAAAAAGCCCGGCCGAGCCGGGCTTCGTCTTGCTGGTCGAGTCAGGCTGTACGCGACCTTGTGCAGCCTGACGTGGCCTTACATCGCCTGACGTGGCCTTACATCACCTTACGTGGCGCTATCTTCGCGTTATTCGGCGGTGACCGGGATCTTGCCGATCTTGGCTTGCCATTCCTTCGGGCCGGTCTGGTGCACCGACACGCCGGTCGAATCGACGGCCACCGTCACGGGCATGTCCTTGACGTCGAACTCGTAGATCGCTTCCATGCCGAGGTCTTCGAAGGCGAGCACGCGGGCTGCACGAATGGCCTTGGACACAAGGTAAGCGGCACCGCCGACGGCCATCAGGTACGCAGCCTTGTGCTTCTTGATTGCCTCGATGGCGGCCGGGCCGCGTTCCGACTTGCCGATCATGACGGCGAGGCCCGTCTTCGACAGCATCATGTCGGTGAACTTGTCCATGCGCGTCGACGTGGTGGGGCCGGCCGGGCCGACGACTTCGTCGCGCACCGGATCGACGGGGCCGACGTAATAAATCGCGCGACCCTTGAAGTCCACCGGCAGCGGCTCGCCGCGGCCGATCATGTCGGCGATGCGCTTGTGGGCGGCATCGCGACCGGTGAGCATCTTGCCGGAGAGCAGCAGGGTCTGCCCCGGCGTCCAGCTCGCGACTTCCTCCGGCGTGAGCGTATCCAGATCGACGCGCTTGCTGGTTTCGGTGTTCGGTGCCCAGTGCACATTCGGCCACGCGTCGAGCGACGGTGCGGCGAGGAACGACGGGCCCGAGCCGTCCAGCGTGAAGTGCGCATGACGCGTTGCCGCGCAATTCGGAATCATGGCGACCGGCTTGGACGCGGCGTGCGTCGGGTAGTCGAGAATTTTCACGTCGAGCACGGTGGCCAGACCGCCCAGGCCTTGCGCGCCGATACCTAGCGCGTTGACCTTTTCGAACAGTTCGATACGCAGTTCTTCGTTCCAGTTCTGAGGGCCGCGCTTGATGACGTCATGGATGTCGATCGGGTCCATGAGCGATTCCTTCGCGAGCACCATGGCTTTTTCGGCCGTGCCGCCGATACCGATGCCGAGCATGCCCGGCGGGCACCAGCCGGCGCCCATGGTCGGCACCGTCTTCACGACCCAATCGACGATCGAATCGGAAGGGTTGAGCATCACGAACTTGGACTTGTTCTCCGAGCCGCCGCCCTTGGCTGCGACCGTGATGTCGACCTTGTCGCCTTCTACGATTTCGTAGTGGATGACGGCGGGCGTATTGTCCTTGGTGTTCTTGCGGCCCGCTTCGGGCGGTGCCACGATCGAGGCGCGCAGCACGTTGTCCGGGTGCATGTAGGCTTTGCGCACGCCTTCGTTGATCATGTCGGTGAGGCTGCGCTTGGCGTCCCAGCGCACGTTCATGCCGACCTTCACGAACACGGTCACGATGCCGGTGTCCTGGCAAAGCGGACGGCGGCCTTCGGCGCACATGCGGCTGTTGGTCAGGATCTGCGCGATGGCGTCGCGCGCGGCGGGGCTTTGCTCTGCCTCGTAAGCCCGGCCCAGTGCCTGGATGTAATCGGTCGGATGGTAGTAGCTGATGTATTGCAGGGCACCGGCGACGCTCTGAATGACGTCGTCTTCTTTAATGACGGTAGACATGAAACGGCTCTCGACTTAGTGGGGACGGGTAGAGGTAACGGCTTGGGGGGTAGCGTACGCCGGGGCGTGGCTATCGTTGGTCATCTTGTTGACGACCGCCATGACGACGGCAGACAGCAGGAAGACGCAGTGAATGATGACCTGCCACATGATCGTGTGTGGCGTTTGCTGGGCAGCGTCGATAAAGGTCTTGAGCAGGTGGATCGACGAAATGCTGATGAGCGCCATCGACAGCTTCACCTTGAGCACGCCGGCGTTCACGTGATCGAGCCACTCCGGCTCGTCGGGATGGCCTTCGACGCCCAGGCGTGAGACGAACGTCTCATACCCGCCGATGATCACCATGATGAGCAGGTTCGAGATCATGACCACGTCGATGAGACCGAGCACGACGAGCATGATCTGCGTTTCGTCGAGCGTCGTCGCGTGCGAGACCAGGTGCCAGAGTTCGACGAGGAACTTGTAGACGTAGACGCCTTGCGCGGCGATCAGCCCCAGGTACAGCGGCAGTTGGAGCCAGCGGCTGAAGAAAATGATGCGTGGCAGGGGGCGCATCGGCGCGTGAGGCGGGCGGCCGGGGGTCGACATGGCAATTTTGACGGAGTGGGGGCATTGGCCTGCGCTCGAGGCCACAGGCCGTAGTTATCGGATACGCAAAACAAATTCGAAAACACTCGCGATACTGCGACCGCGTGTACGTCACGGATCTCGCGTCGCGAAATTCGGTATGGCGAGCATTTTACAACGTCTTGCCGGGGGAGCCGGGCCGGATTCAGTCCCGGGCCGGCAATAGCGGCTTGCGGGCGCCTGCGCCCGGCAGCGCCGCGAGCACGATGCCTGCCACCGTCAGGGCGAGCGCTGCGCTCTGGGCGACGGCCAGCCGTTCGCCCAGGAAGATCACGCCGTAGGCGGTGGCGGCCACGGGCACCATGGCTGTGAAAACGCCGGCGAGTTGAGCGCTGACGTGTCGAATGCCGCGCATCCACAGGAAAAACGAGAACACGCTGGCGGCGAGGCCGTACCAGACGATGAGTGCCCAATGTCCGGGCGTGAGCGACGCGTAATCCACCGCCATCAGGCCTGCCACGCCGAACGGGAGCATCATCACGCCGCCGATCAGGTGGGTGTAGGCACAGATATCGATGGCGGGGAGTTGTGCGGCGAGCCGTTTCGAGACGATCACATAGATGGCTTCGCAGACAACGGCGCCGAGGACGAGCGCGTTGCCCAGCCCGGCGTTGCCGGCCGCGCCGGGGGCGCTAGCGGCATGCACGTCGCCGCGCGAGACGTTGAGCAGGGCCACGCCGGCAATGGCCAGCCCGATGCTCACGAGCGTGCGTCGCGACGGGTGTTCGCGCAGCACGGCCCACGACAACAGTGCGACGCAGGCGGGCAGCGTGGCGGTGATGACACCGGCGGCGGTGGCGGTCGTCATGCGCACACCCGAGAGCATGAGCAGCGTGAAGAGAAACGTACCGAAGAACGTTTGCACGAAGAGGTGGCGCCATTGGGTGCGTGTCACGCGTCGCATGGCGGCTGGCCGGTAGCGGGGCGCGAGGGCGATGACGGCGATCACGAAGCGCCACAGCGCGAAGGCGGCCACGGGCATGATGGCGACCATCGTCTTGCCGATCCCGACATTGGCGCCCACCAAGGTCATCGCCAGGGCGAGCGCAAAACTCGGAAAGCGTGCAAACAGGCGGTCGGTGGCCGATGCCGTTGGGGGTGGGGCCTCGGACGGCGCAGGCTGGGATGTCGAATTCACGGGCGCTCCGGGCGAGTCCGGGGTGGCGAGTTAGGGTTGAGACGAGTAGCATTGTAGCGAATACGCCACAGTCGGCTGCAAGGCGGCGACACGTTCGCGTGAGTCCCGCGCGCGAGACACGGAAGTCGCGTGCACCAGTGTAAGGCGTTAGTAAGTCGCTCGTCTTAATGTGGCGTTAGCGATCTGTTTTGGCTTGATTGCAATTGTTTTTGCAAATCCATAAGAGGGGACAACTCATGGCAGCAATCGAATCGGTATTGCAGGAGCAGCGCGTTTTCGCGCCGCCGCAGGCGCTGGTCGCCAAAGCGAAGATCTCCGGCATGCCCGCCTATGAGGCGCTGTGCGCCGAGGCCGAGAAGGATTACGAGGGATTCTGGGCGCGTCAGGCGCGCGAGAATCTGGCCTGGCACACGCCGTTCACCAAAGTCCTCGACGAGACCAGCGCCCCGTTCTACACGTGGTTCGAAGACGGTCGGATCAATGCCTCCTACAACTGTCTGGACCGCCAGATCGAAGCGGGTCTGGGCGACAAGAACGCCATTCTTTTCGAAGCCGACGATGGCACGGTGACCCCCGTCACCTATCGTGACTTGCTCTCGCGAGTGAGCCGTTTTGCCAATGCGCTCAAGGCCAAGGGTGTGAAGAAGGGTGACCGTGTGGTCATCTACATGCCGATGTCGATCGAGGGCGTGGTTGCCATGCAGGCGTGCGCGCGCATTGGCGCGACGCATTCGGTCGTGTTCGGGGGCTTTTCGGCCAAGTCGCTCAATGAGCGCGTGATCGATGCGGGGGCGGTGGCCATCGTCACTGCCGACGAGCAGATGCGTGGCGGCAAGGCGTTGCCATTGAAGGCCATCGTCGATGAAGCGCTGGCGATGGGGGGCTGCGAACATGTGAAGTCCGTGATCGTCTACCGACGCACGGGCGGCAATGTGACGATGCAGGCTGGCCGGGACGAAGTGCTGCAGGACCTCGTCGCCGGGCAATCGGATCAATGCGAGCCGGAGTGGGTCGGCGCGGAGCATCCGCTGTTCATCCTTTATACGTCGGGCTCGACGGGCAAGCCGAAAGGCGTGCAGCACAGCACTGGCGGGTATTTGCTGTGGGCGTCGCTCACCATGCAGTGGACGTTCGACATCAAGCCGGACGACGTTTTCTGGTGCACGGCCGACATTGGCTGGATCACGGGGCATACGTACATCGCTTATGGCCCCTTGGCGGTGGGCGCAACGCAGGTCGTGTTCGAAGGCGTGCCGACGTACCCGAATGCGGGCCGGTTCTGGGAGATGATCGGCCGACACAAGGTATCGGTGTTCTATACGGCGCCGACGGCGATCCGCTCGTTGATCAAGGCGGCGGAGCAGGCACCTGAAGTGCATCCGAAGCAGTACGACCTGTCGTCGTTGCGCATTCTCGGGTCGGTGGGTGAGCCGATCAACCCTGAAGCGTGGATGTGGTACTACGAGAACGTTGGCGGTGCGCGTTGCCCCATCGTCGATACGTGGTGGCAGACGGAGACGGGCGGGCACATCATCACGCCGCTGCCGGGTGCCACGCCGTTGGTGCCGGGGTCGTGCACGCTGGGTCTGCCGGGCATTGCGGTGGCGATTGTCGACGAGACCGGGCAGGACGTGCCCAACGGCCAGGGTGGCATGTTGGTGATCAAGCGTCCCTGGCCGGCGATGATTCGTACGATCTGGGGCGATCCGGAGCGTTACAAGTCGAGCTATTTTCCGTCGGAATTGGGCGGCAAGATTTATCTGGCGGGGGACGGCTCGATTCGCGACGCCAAGACGGGCTACTTCACGATCATGGGCCGAATCGACGACGTGTTGAACGTCTCGGGTCACCGCATGGGCACGATGGAAATCGAGTCGGCGCTTGTGGCGAACCCTATGGTGGCGGAGGCTGCGGTGGTGGGGCGTCCGGACGACACGACGGGCGAGGCCATTGTCGCGTTCGTGGTGCTCAAGCGTTCACGGCCGACGGGGGACGAGGCGAAGCAACTGGCGCTCGAGTTGCGTAATTGGGTGGGCAAGGAGATCGGTCCGATTGCGAAGCCGCGGGACATCCGATTTGGAGACAACTTGCCGAAGACGCGTTCGGGCAAGATCATGCGGCGTCTGCTGCGGGTGATTGCCAAGGGCGAGGAGATTACGCAGGACACGTCGACGCTCGAGAATCCGGCCATCCTGGAGCAGCTCAAGCAGGCGCAATAGGCGCAATAGGCGGCAGGGGCCGTAGCCTGGTATGGCAAATCGCTTGCGGACCGGCGCGGCCGGCATGGCTGACACCGTTGATGGCGGCCGGCCGGTGGGCGCGGGAGTCGGCGGGGGGCTGCCCGATGTCGACTGGCATGGGGCGGCGGCCGGCATTGCCGCGCGTCACTGGCGGCGAACGCTGTGGCTGGTGGCGGTACTCATGGCAATCGGGTTCGTGGTGACATTCGTGCCGCAGTTCTGGGCGCGCGAATGGGCTGCGATGCGATTTGCCGGGTGGCCGCTGCCGTTCTACATGGGCGCTCAGGGATCGATACTGGTCGACATCGGCTTGATCGTCGTCTACGTCTGGCTGCAGCGGCGTAACGATGGGCGTTACCGACATGAATTGCACGTGTTGCGCGATGCGCATCGGGCCAGTCTTGGTCTTGATGGCGACGGGTTCGACAACGCGACGGCGCTCGCAACATCGCGAAGCGCTTCCTCACGCGCCGCTTCGGCGCCGACTTACCGATGAGTTTCACGCGCAGGTTGCTGCGCTACTACCTGTATTACACGGCGGGCTTTCTTGCGTTCGTGTTGATGATGGGGCTGCTCGAGCGGGTCAATGGTCCGGGCGTGTGGATCGGCTATGCCTTCCTGTTCGTGACGATTGCCGTGTATGCGGTGATCGGGCTGATTTCCCGGACATCTGACGCGACCGAGTACTACGTTGCGGGGCGTCGTGTACCGCCGGTGTTCAATGGCATGGCGTGTGCGGCGGACTGGATGAGCGCGGCGTCGTTCATGGGGTTGGCGGGATCGCTGTACGTGTCGGGCTATGACGGCCTGGCGTACGTCATGGGATGGACGGGCGGTTACTGTCTGGTGGCGTTCTTGCTTGCGCCCTATTTGCGCAAGATGGGGCGCTACACGGTGCCGGATTTTCTTGGCACGCGATACGACAGCAATGTGGTGCGGGCGTTGGGTGTTTTCTCGACGATTCTGTGTTCGTTCGTTTATCTCGTGGCGCAGATTCAGGGCGTGGGTTTGATTGCGTCGCGCTTCATTGGGGTGGAGTTCACGATTGGCATTTTCTTCGGGTTGGCGGGCATACTCGTGTGCTCGTTTCTCGGGGGTATGCGTGCGGTGACGTGGACGCAGGTGGCGCAGTACATCATCATGATTACGGCGTTTCTGGTACCGACGGCGATGATCGGGCATCAGACGGGCAATGGATGGTTTCCGCAGTTTCGCTATGGTGAGGCGTTGGCGAAGGTTGAGGTGTTGGAGCGAGAGATTCAGCGATCGGTGCCTGAGCGGGAGGTTCGCGACTACTACCGTGAGCGGGCGGAGCGGATGCAGCGTCGGCTGGATGGTTTGCCGGGCAGCTTTTATGGTGAGCGGGCGGCGTTGGAGCGGCAGCTACTCGACACGAAGCGTCGCAACGGTCCGTTGCGCGATGTGAAGGTCCTTGAGGCGAAGCTTGAGGCGTTTCCGCGCGACGTGGGGGAGGCGCAGAACGAGTGGTTGGAGCTGCGCAATCGGTATGTGGAGCGCAGTGAGCCGCCGCATGCGATGACGGAGGCGTTTTCGGCGCGCGATGGCACGACGCGCGGATCGCAGCGGTTGAATTTTTTGTTGCTGATGGTGTGTTTGATGATTGGGACGGCGAGCTTGCCGCATATCTTGACGCGATACGGCACGACGGCGACGGTTCAGGGGGCGCGCAGTTCTGTGGGGTGGACGTTGTTTTTTGTGGCGTTGTTGTATGTGAGTGCGCCGGCGTTGGCGGTGATGCTCAAGTATGACGTGCTGTTGCATTTGGTTGGGGCGCGATACGAGAGTTTGCCGGGGTGGGTGACGCAGTGGCGGCATGCGACGCCGGTGCAGTTGGACATTTCGGACGTTTACCGGGATGGGGTGGTGCAGTGGGGCGAGATCTGGATGCAGCCGGACATGTTGGTGTTGGCGGGGCCGGAGATTGCGGGGTTACCGTATGTGATTTCGGGGTTGGTGGCGGCGGGCGCGTTGGCGGCGGTGTTATCGACGGCGGATGGGTTGTTATTGACGATTGCGAATGCGTTGTCGCACGACGTTTATTTCCATATGGTGGATCGGAATGCGTCGAGTCAGAAGCGGGTGACGACGTCGAAGATCTTGTTGTTATGCGTGGCGATGTTTGCGTCGTATGTGACGTCATTGAAGTTGGGGAACATATTGTTTTTGGTGGGGGCGGCGTTTTCGTTGGCGGCGTCGTGTTTGTTTCCGGCGTTGGTGCTGGGGGTGTTTTGGAAGCGTACGACGCGGTTGGGGGCGACGGCGGGAATGGTGAGCGGGTTGTTGGTGTGCGTGTATTACATCATGACGACGTACCCGTTCTTTACGCGGCTGACGGGATTTGCGGGGTCGCGTTGGTGGGGAGTGGATCCGATTTCGGCGGGGGCGTTTGGGGTGCCGGTGGGGTTTGCGGTGGCGATAGCGTTTAGTTTGTTGGGGGGGCGTCCGAGTGAGCGAGACCGGCACTTGGTGGACCATCTTCGCCGCCCGTGACGTGGGGTGGGGAAGAAATTTTGCGGGGGTTGCACGAAAGGGTATGGGCTATCGCCGACGATCTGCTATAATTCGCGACCTTCAGGAGAGATGGATGAGCGGTTTAAGTCGCACGCCTGGAAAGCGTGTGTAGGATAATATCCTACCGGGGGTTCGAATCCCCCTCTCTCCGCCACAGATGTTTAAAGGGCTCCCCGCAAGGGAGCCCTTTCGCGTTTCACTATAGGGCGGATGTTTACTATTCGGGGGCCTGGCGGGGGCGGTTCGACGTACTCCGGCTATCGAGAGATGAGGTGTCGGAGCGTTCGGTAGCATTTCCGCCGGGGGTGTCAGAATTTCCGTGTTCAAGTCGGGTTGAGAATTACACGGACGGTCGAACGAATCGATCCGCGTAAAGGATAGCGAATTGGTTCATTGCTGTCTTCCAGTCCTTGGCCGCTCGCCCCCAATCGGCCGTAATGTTGCGCAGCGCCAGCC
>NZ_JAYRUC010000028.1:33110-59769 GCF_041919235.1 Pandoraea sp. | reverse complement strand
CAGCCTCCGCGCGCTTGAGCGCCTCCAATATCTGGCTGTCCGTGAATCTTGACTTCTTCATCTGCAGAACTCCCTCTTAACGAGAAAATTCTACTTCTCCCAGCGGTGGATTTCAGGGGGCATTACCATTTGATCAAGCTCAATTTAGGGTTGGTAACCCGAATCCCGGGCTATCTCAGGGATGGCATAGAATCTCATCTATGGCAAAAGCTCATTCCCATTTTCGAGCATCAGGAGAATGCAATGGACAAAGCGGACTTTATTTCGCTCATTTTGGCGAAGTTGCAGGAACATAGAGCGGATATCCGCGAGCAATGGGCGAATCCTGTGGGAACCAATACGCGTCACTTCATCATCGATAACCTGCTGCCTGAGTCGTTGGCGCGGCAGATTTACGACGCGTTTCCGAAAGACGGCAATGGATTTTTCAATCGCGACTCATTCCGCGAGAAGAAGCGCACGTCCGCACACTTGAGCGAGTATGAGCCGGTTCTCGCAAACATCACTTACGCATTCCAAGATCCGGAAACCGTTCAAGCAGTGGCAGATCTCGTGTCATTTTCACAGATCGAGCCTGACCCCACGCTATATGCGGGCGGCCTATCTATGATGTTCGAGGGCGACTTCCTGAATCCTCACCTCGATAATAGTCACGACGCTTCACGTGCGCGCTTTCGTCGCCTGAATTTGCTCTACTATGTGTCGCCCGATTGGAAGCTGGAAAACGGCGGTAACTTCGAGCTGTGGGACGAGGACTGCAAGGTTAATCAGACGCTTGTCTCAAAGTTTAATCGTCTCATCGTGATGGAAACCAACAAGCGTTCGTGGCATTCGGTCAGTCAAGTCCAGGTCGATCTACCCCGATGCTGCGTCTCGAATTACTTCTTCTCGGAGGTTTCGCCAGATCCGGAGGAGCCGGAGTATTTTCACGTGACGTCGTTTACTGGCCGTCCGAACGAGCTGGGCAAGCGTGCGGTCGGCGCTGTCGACAACGCGCTGCGCAATGCCGTTTCGAAGCTGTTCCGTATAGGTCGCAACAAAGATCAGATCAACGATCAGTGAGGTTATGGTTCGGCGCAGGGCTCTGTGTGGTCCCGCCGAACGTTTGTATGCTCAAGGCTCTGGCCTTGATCTCCGGCAATGTCCTGCTACGCCTCCTGCTATAACAACTCCACCAACCGCCGGTCGCTCTTGCGACAGTACTCCGCGCAGGCGGTGCGTGCCGCCGTGGCGGCACCGTGAACGAACAGCGGCGCATCGGCGCGTCGCGACATCGATACCACAATGGACGGCGGCGCCGGTTGCAACGGCAATTCCGCGACCTCACCGCTCGCTATCAGATCGTCGACGAACAGACGCGGAATCGCCGCAACCCCGAAGCCGTCTCTCACCAACTGCACGATCACCGCAATCGACGGCGAACCCGTAATGCGTGTCTCCGAGAGCGGCACGCCATGCACGCCCGCGAGCTTCGCCACAATATCCTCCAACGCGCGGTGCGGCGCCGTGCCGCGCCCGTAGGTCAGAATCGGGTGCTGCAACACCTGCTTGGCCAGTCCGCTGCGCATGTTTGGAAACATGCCCGTGCGCGCAATCCAGTGCACCGGATAGTTGGCGAGCGCGTCGCACACCACGCTGCTGTCGTCACTGCCCTCCACGCGAATGATGAGGTCGAGTTCGTCGGCAATCAGGCGGCGCTGCAATTGCACCGAAACGTCGACCGTCAGCTCGACTTCCAACGTCGGGTAATCGGCCGCAAGTCGTCGTAGATAGTGCGGCAGCCAACTATGCACGACGGTCTCGATCACCCCAAGTCTCAATCGTCCTCGCAAGGTACTTTCGCCTGTCGCCGCCGCTTGCAAACGCCGCGCGGCCTCCACCACCGCCTTGGCGTAACCCAGCAAGTATTCGCCGTTCGGGGTGAGCCGGAATTCGCGGCTGTCGCGGTCGACGAGCGCCGTCTTCAACTCCTCTTCCAACGCTTTGAGTCGTTGCGAGATCGCCGCCGGGGTGGCGTGCAGCGCTGCAGCCGTCGCTCGGAAATTGCGCAGCTTCGCCAACGTGACGAAGGTTTCGAGAAATCGCGTGTTCATGAGACTCGACAGGCCGGGAGCGTGCCCAAAATCGACATCGCATCGATGAAAAAAATTGACACCATACCTCGGGAAAACCCGTGAGGTTGTTAAGAAATTCTATACGGTGACGCGTATAAAAACTCGTTAGCGACAATATTTTTTTCTTTCTATGCTTCAGCCATCCGATGCCGCCGTCGCATCTCCCCCGCATCTCCCCTCAACGCCGGAGCTGTCATGAACCATCCCGCCGCGCTCAACGACCTCGCCTCGCAACGCGACACCATCACGCCCTTTGCATTTCGTCAGGCGGTGCGCAGTGGCCAATTCCGCAAACCGACCGCCGGGTACTGCGGCGACTTCGCGCAAGCCAACCTCGCTATCCTGCCGGTGGCGCATGCGCACGATTTCCTGCGCTTCTGTCAGCGCAACCCGAAGGCCTGCCCGCTGCTGGGCGTGGGCGAGCCGGGTCAATGGCATGTGCCGTCGCTGGGCCGTGACGTGGACATCCGCACCGACGTGCCGGGCTACAACGTCTACCGCGACGGCAAGCTCGCCGCGCAGGTCGATAACCTCGCCGACGATTGGCAAAACGATCTGGTGGTCTTTGCCATCGGCTGCTCGTTCTCGTTCGAAGACATGCTGGCCAAGGCGGGCGTTCCGCTGCGCCATGTGGAAGAGGGCTGCAACGTACCGATGTACCGCACCAACATCGCGAATGAGCGCGCCGGGAAGTTCGGCGGTGAACTGGTCGTGTCCATGCGTCCCATGACGGGCGCCGACGCCATTCGCGCGGTCCAGATCACGAGCCGGTTCCCCAGCGTGCACGGCGCACCGATCCATATCGGCGACCCGGCAGCGTTGGGTATCGAAGACCTCGCCAAACCCGAGTTTGGCGACGCCGTCACGATTCGCGACGGCGAACTGCCTGTGTACTGGGCCTGCGGCGTAACACCGCAGACCGCGCTCATGGAAGCAAAACTGCCGCTCGCGATCGCGCATCGGCCAGGCTACATGCTGATGACGGATATCCCGAACGCGTCGCTGGCCGTTTTCTGATCTCTGATCGCCAATCGCGCAACGTCTGCGTTGCACTGCATCTCGGCAAGATCGACAGCGCGTGCGCATCACCCGAGCATCACTCAGGCAACACGCGGGCATCACGCAGGCAACACGCAGGCAACACGCAGGCAACACGCCGGCATCACGCAGGCAACACCGAAACATCATCGAAGTACCACAGAAGCAAGTACCGCAGAGCAAGCATCGCAGAGCAAGTACCAGTAGTGAATCGTCGTTGAAGCGTTACCGAAGCGTTACTGAAGCGTTACTGAAGCGTCACCGAAACATCAGGCAGGACAGAAGAACCGCGCCACGACGGGAAGCGGCAGGCCGCCATTGCCTGCCGGTGACCCAACACGCCCATCGGAGTGCGCGGCCCGCGGGTACATCACACGGCAAGTCAGGACATTACCGGAGCCTTTTTCTCATGGAAAGCAAAACCCCTCTCGCGCCCCCCGCTGCGACGGCCTCCGTCGCACCCTCCGATACGGGCGGCAGCCTCTTCGGCTGGTATGCCGACACCACGCCGCGCCAGAAACGCGCGTTCTGGAGCTGCAAGGTCGGCTACATGCTCGACGGCATGGACACCCAGATGCTGAGCTTCGTCATCCCGACGCTGGTCGCCACGTGGGGCATCAGCTTCGCAGACGCCGGCTTCATCGGCACGCTCACGCTGCTCGCTTCCGCGCTCGGCGGATGGGTGGCCGGCATTCTGTCCGATCGCATCGGCCGCGTACGCACGCTACAGATCACCGTATTGTGGTTCGCGGTCTTCACCGGTCTGTGCGGCATTGCGCAGAACTATCATCAACTGCTCGCCGCGCGGGCGCTGATGGGCTTCGGCTTCGGCGGCGAATGGACGGCAGGCGCCGTGCTCATTGGGGAAGTCATGCGCGCCCGCGATCGCGGCAAAGCGGTCGGCCTCGTGCAGTCGGGCTGGGCCATCGGCTGGGGACTGACCGCCATTCTGTATTCGGCCCTGTTCTCGCTGCTGCCTGCCGAAATGGCATGGCGCGCGCTGTTCCTGATCGGTCTGCTGCCCGCACTGCTCGTGCTCTTCATCCGTCGCTACGTGCAGGAGCCGGAGGTCTACCAGAAGGAAAAAGCCAAGCAGTCGTCGGACGATACCCCTGGCCTGGCGGCCATCTTCAGCCCGGCGCTGCTCACGACGACGCTGCGCGCCGCGCTGCTGACCACCGGCGCGCAAGGCGGCTACTACGCCATCACGACGTGGTTGCCCACGTTCCTGAAAACGGAGCGCCATCTCACGGTCATGGGCACCGGCGGCTATCTCGCCATGATCATCTTCGGCTCGTGGGTCGGCTATCTGGCCAGCTCCTATCTGACGGACCGGATCGGACGCAAGCCGAACTTCATTCTGTTCGCCGTGGGCTCGATGGTGATCGCGTTCTCGTACACGTCGCTGCCCATGACCGATAGCGCCATGTTCTGGCTCGGCTTCCCGCTCGGCTTCTTCTCGTCGGGCATCTTCAGCGGCATGGGTGCGTTCCTGACCGAACTCTTCCCGACGCGAGTGCGTGGCTCGGGCCAGGGCTTCTGCTACAACGTTGGCCGTGCCGTTGGCGCCCTGTTCCCGTTCCTGATCGGCATGCTCTCGAAACAGTACGGTCTGGGCACAACCATCGGCATCTTCGCCGGTGTGGCCTACGGCGTGCTGATCGTCGCCGCGCTCACGCTTCCCGAGACCCGCGGCCGCGAGCTCGACGCGATCGAGGCGAGCCCCCAGTGACGCGGGCAAGCGTGCACCAATGAACCACCGCGGCAGCCGTCGCTGCCGCGCCCAAGCACTTCCCTTCAACTAACCCGATAGCGAACGTTGCCAGTGTGCGGCCCCCGTCCGGCAACCTCGGACGGGGCCGCCCTCGGGATACGTGCGCCCTTCGCCAACACGCATGTCGACGGTGCCCCCGCGCCGTCACCCCTTCGATTCTCGTTTGACCATTGCTTTGCGAGTGACCCCATGACGAACGCCCTCACACCTCCCGCCCAAAACCGCGCGCCCGCGCATCAGACCGCGTCTCGCTGGCAGTTCTGGATTGACCGTGGCGGCACCTTCACCGATATCGTGGCGCGCCGCCCGGACGGCACGCTCGTCACGCACAAGCTGCTCTCCGAAAACCCCGAACAGTATCGCGACGCCGCCGTCGCAGGCATCCGTCATCTGCTTGACCTTGCTCCCGGCACGCCGATCACACCCGACCGCGTCGAAATGGTGAAGATGGGGACGACCGTTGCGACCAACGCGCTGCTCGAACGCAAGGGCGAGCCGCTCGCACTCGTCACGACGCTGGGCTTTCGCGACGCGCTGCGCATCGCGTACCAGAATCGGCCGCGTCTGTTCGATCTCGACATCGCGTTGCCCGAAGCGCTGTATGCGGAAGTCGTGGAGATCGACGAGCGTGTCGGCGCTCACGGCGAAGTCGTGCGCGAACTGGACCTCGATGCAACGCGCAGCGCGCTCGAAGCGGTCTACGCCAAGGGGATTCGCGCGCTCGCCATCGTCCTGATGCACGGGTATCGCTACCAGGCGCACGAAAAGGCGCTGGCGACGATGGCGCGTGCGTTGGGCTTCACGCAGGTCTCCGTCTCGCACGAAGTCTCGCCGCTCATGAAGCTCGTCTCGCGCGGCGACACGACCGTCGTCGACGCCTATCTGTCGCCGATCCTGCGGCGCTACGTCGAGCAGGTCGCGCAGGAGATGCCGGGCGTCAATCTTCAGTTCATGCAGAGCAGCGGCGGACTCACGCGCGCCGACAACTTCCAGGGCAAGGACGCCATTCTGTCCGGCCCGGCGGGCGGCATCGTCGGCATGGTGCGTGCGTCGAGCGCGGCCGGCTTCGACCGGGTGATCGGCTTCGACATGGGCGGTACATCCACCGACGTCTCGCATTACAACGGCGAGTTCGAGCGCGTATTCGAGACGCAGGTCGCCGGGGTGCGCATGCGTGCGCCGATGATGAGCATTCACACCGTGGCCGCCGGCGGCGGGTCGGTCCTGTCGTTCGACGGCACGCGCCTGCGCGTGGGGCCGGATTCGGCCGGCGCCAATCCGGGGCCAGCGGCCTACCGGCGCGGCGGACCCCTCACGGTCACCGACTGCAACGTCATGCTCGGCAAGATTCAGCCCGCACATTTCCCGAAGGTGTTCGGCCCGAACGCCGATGCCCCGCTCGACCGCGATGTCGTGGTCGCGAAGTTCACCGCGCTGGCCGCCGAGATCGAACAGGCCACGGGGCGACGTCAGACACCGGAAGCCCTCGCCGAAGGCTTCCTCGAAATCGCCATCGGCAGCATGGCCAATGCCATCAAGAAAATCTCGGTGCAGCGCGGCCACGACGTCAGCCGCTATGTGCTGACGACGTTCGGCGGCGCGGGCGGTCAGCACGCCTGCGGCGTCGCCGACGCGCTCGGGATGACGAAGGTCTTCGCGCATCCGCTCGCCGGGGTGCTCTCCGCCTACGGTATGGGACTTGCGGATCAGACGGCGATGCGCGAGCGCATGATCGAAGCGCCGCTGTCGGACGAGGGCCTGGCCGCGCTGAACGACGCGCTCGGCGCACTCGCCGACGAAGCGGTGAACCTCTTGCTCGCTCAGGGCGTGCCGACGTCGCGCATCGAGACGGTGCGTCGCGTTCACGTGCGGTACGCGGGCACCGATTCGGCGATCGCCGTGCCGTTCGGCAGCGTCGCGCAGATGCGTGACGCATTCGAAGCCGCGTATCGCCAACGCTACTCGTTCCTGATGGACGGTGCGGCGCTGATTGTCGAAGTCGCATCGGTCGAAGCCATCGGCCGCTCGGACGCCCCTGTCGACATCGCGCCGCTCCCGACCCGCCTGTCCGGGGCGCCGCAGGCGGTCGATCATGTGAAGCTCTACGCCAGCGGCGCGTGGCACGAAGCGGCGCTGTTTGCCCGCGACACGTTGCTCGCGGGTGACATCATCGACGGACCGGCGATCGTCGCCGAGCAGAGCGGCACAACGGTGGTCGAACCGGGCTGGCAGGCGCAGATGAGTGCGCAGGGCAACCTCGTGCTCGCGCGGGTAGTGCCGCGCGCCATGCAGCGTGCAATGCAGCGCGACGCGGGGGCGCGAGGAACGCAAGCCGACCCGGTGCGCCTCGAGATCTTCAACAATCTCTTCATGTCGATCGCCGAGCAGATGGGGCTGCGTCTTCAGAACACGGCGTACTCGGTCAATATCAAGGAACGTCTGGACTTCTCTTGCGCCTTGTTCGATCGCGAGGGCAATCTCATCGCCAATGCGCCGCACATGCCGGTGCATCTGGGATCGATGGGCGAGAGCATCAAGACCGTGATCGAACGCAATCGCGGCACGATGCGCGAGGGCGACGTCTTCATGCTCAACGATCCCTATCATGGGGGAACACACCTGCCGGACGTGACGGTGATTACGCCGGTGTTTGTCGGTGGTGAGGGCGGTGAGGGAGGCGGTGCGAGCGAGCCGCTCTTCTATGTCGGCTCGCGCGGCCATCACGCGGATATCGGCGGCATCACGCCGGGATCGATGCCGCCGGACTCGACGCACGTCGAAGAAGAGGGCGTGCTCATCGATAACTGGCAACTGGTCGCGGCAGGCGAGTTGCGCGATCGCGAAACCCGCGCGCTGCTGGCCGGTGCACGCTACCCGGCGCGCAACATCGACCAGAACATGGCCGACCTGCGTGCGCAAGTGGCCGCGAACCAGAAGGGCGTCGACGAACTGCGGCGCATGGTGAGTGAGTTCGGACGAGATGTCGTGCTCGCCTACATGGGGCATGTTCAGGACAACGCCGAAGCCGCCGTGCGGCGTGTGATCGGCGCGCTGGCCGACGGGCACTATCGCTATGCACTCGACAACGGCGCGGTGATCGAAGTCGCCGTGCGCGTCGATCACGCGACGCACGGCGCGACCATCGATTTCACGGGCACGTCGGCGCAGTTGCCAAACAACTTCAACGCGCCGCGTGCCGTATGCATGGCCGCCGTGCTGTATGTCTTCCGCACGCTGGTCGACGACGACATTCCGCTCAATGCCGGTTGCCTGAAGCCGCTGACGGTAATCGTGCCGCAGGGCTCGATGCTCAATCCCGTCTATCCGGCGGCCGTGGTGTCCGGCAACGTGGAAACCTCGTCTGCCATCACCAACGCACTCTACGGTGCGCTAGGACGTGTGGCGTCGAGTCAGGGCACGATGAACAACTTCACGTTCGGCAACGAGACGTACCAGTATTACGAGACCATCGCGGGCGGCAGCGGTGCGGGCGAGGGCTTCCACGGGGCCGACGCCGTGCAGACGCACATGACGAACTCGCGTCTGACCGATCCGGAGGTGCTCGAATGGCGCTATCCGGTGCGCCTGGAGAGTCACCGGATTCGCCTCGGCTCGGGCGGCGCGGGACGCTGGCATGGCGGCAACGGTGCCGTGCGGCGCATTCGCTTTCTCACGCCGATGACCGCCTCGATTCTCTCCAACAATCGTGTGCATGCACCGTTCGGGGCACAGGGCGGTGCGGTGGGGGCATTAGGCGTGAACTACGTCGAGCGCGTGGATGGCACCCGCGAGGCGTTGGCGCACATCGGCCGGACACAAATGCAGCCGGGCGACATCTTCGTCGTCGAGACGCCGGGAGGGGGCGGCTTTGGCGTCGCGTGAGCGATTTGTCGTAGATAGGCACGCCTTGCGGATGGGAATTCGCTGAAGCAGGGCGTGATACCGGAAGGGAATGCTGCCTTTGCAAAGGCGTGTGTCGAGCGTCTTCGTACGATGCGTTATGTCTTGAGTGACTGACCGCAACATACGGAGGCGCTTATATGTCTGACCCGTTGCAACACCCCCCCACTTCTCCCCACGCGTCGGCTGCGTCGGCCGAACCGAATACGGGCGCACCTGGCGATCTGCTCGTTCAATACGAACGTGCCTGCGCCGAAATGCAGATGGCCGGGCGAAAATTGCACCGCCAGATGCAGGAATATCAGGCGGTGCTCGATGAAGTGGCGCGTCTCGAAGCGGCCGGCACGCCCGATGCCCGCGAAAAGCTCAAGCGGCTTGAAGCCCTGGTCGAGAGCGAGGCATTTCAACGCGACGAGCGCGAGATCCGGCGCATGAGCGCCGCGCTTGCACACACCATCGAGCGGATGCGAGCCGACGCGCCCGTGCCGCTCCATGACTCCGCAACATCTCCCGCGAAGCGTGCGCCAGTCGTACGCCGCGTGTGCGCCTGAGACGAGGTTCGGCATGATCGATCGAATCTCCGGCGCGTCGCCACACACATACGCCTACGGCATCTCAGCAATCGGTACGACCTCCGCCGCTTCCCAGAACCCGCTGCTCTCGACGATGAGCGTTGCCCAGGAGCGATTGAGCGCCTTGCAATCGATGGCCGATACGTGGCTTGCTTCGGCGCAGACACGTGTGAACGTCGCTCGGGAAGCCGGCGAGTTTGCAACGCTGGCGAGTGCGTTGGCGCAGCGTGCTTCGACTGGCGCGACGCGGGAGGCGCTGCCGCAGGCGTTGCGCGACTTCGCTGCCGAGCACGAGCTTGTGTCGCCGCAGGCCGCCGCCGAGCCGCTCGATGCCGAAAGTCTACAGACCCTCGCGTCGCGGCTTCAGTCGCTGGCGCTGACCGATCGCACGTCGAGCACCAGCGAGCAGATCCAACTCAAGCGCTTCGTGACCAGCTACGACAACACGCTCACGCTCTACAACGCCGTGATCGCGAGGCTTGGCGAAGTCACGAAGAAGATCGTGAACAGCATCTGAGCCTCGGTGCACACGCACTGTCGTGCGTTGTTGACCGTTCGTTTTCCCAGCTTTGATTTCACTCACATCAGGATGTAAACCTCATGACGACTATCCAGCGGTATGTCCCTCCTCGCTTCGTTCCCCCGCAAACCGGTCTTACGCGTGAAGTCAACGTCGGTGGCGTCACGAAGTCGCTCGACTTTCACGGAACGCTCGCGCAATACGCGATGCTGATGATGGAGATGAACAACGGCGAAGCACAGCACATGATTCAGGAGATGCAGCGCCGTCAGAAGGAGGGGCAGGAGGCCCGCGAGGTGTCGAACCAGATCGAATCGCTGATCAACGACATTGGCTCGGACACGTCGAAGAAGAAGTTGGTCGGCGATGGCATTCGCGCCTTCTTCGACAAGCACAGCATCGAGATCACTGTGTATGACGACGGTACGAAGAAGACGATGATGCAATGGGAGGGGCGCACCAAGCGAGTCGGTGAGACCGGTTATACAACCCCCACGGGCGGCAATGCGCAATACTCGGCGGCAGACCTGCGCTCGCTCAAAGCTGCTGCGGAAGGATTCACCGAACAGGCGTCCGACAGCCGTACCGTCGACCAGATCAAGATCAACAAGAAACTTCAGGAGTACAACGGCGCGTCCACGCTGGTGAATACGATCTACAGCTCACAGGGCTCGCAACTCAATCAGATCAACGGGTCGATGCGAACGTGAGCACGCCAACGCCCCCGGAAGCCGCGCCGTCGGCGTTGGACGCAGACGAAGCGCAAGCCGTTCTTTCGCGATTCTTCGAAAGCGGCGGCGCGTTGCGAATGCTGGCCGATCTCGATGAGGACGATCTGGCGCGCGTGCGCGCGCATGCCGCGCAGCGCTTCGCGCAAGGCCAGATCGCTGCCGCGCAACGCGTGTACTTCGTCCTTGCCACGCTCGATCAATGGTCGTTCGACGATTGGTACGGGCTCGGGCTTTGTTACCAGCGACTCGGGCAGCATGAGCAGGCACTGCCGTGCTTCGCGAAGGCCGGCGTGATTCGCGTCGCGGACCCGCGTTTGCCGTACCTCGCCGGGATGAGCTACGAGCATACGGGCAATCGGGAATTCGCTCGCAAGTCGTATGACGCCACGCTGCGCGTGTGCGGCCAACTGCCTCAGCACGAAGCATTGGCGCGCTCGGCTCGCGCGCGACGCGACGCGTTGAATGTCTCTTCGGAACCTCAAACAACATGACAGTCATCCAATTCCCGCGCGCCGGGTATGTGCCGGCCTGGACCGGTAGCGTCGCCGATGTACCCGCTGCCGCAGACGAAGCGGTCGAACCGGCCGATGCCGCGCGCAAACGACGCGAGCAAACCGACTGGCTTCGCACCGAGGACTTCGCGCCGGACACGACGACCGGCGCCGATTGGCGCGACGCCGACGGCGCGTTCGCGCGCCTGCTGAATCGCCTCTTCGCCGCAGGCACCGGGCTGGCGCAAAATGCCTTGCGCTCGTCCAATTCGCAAGGTGCTACGGACCTGTCGGCACTCGAGAACGTCGATCCGTCCACGCTCGCGATGATGGCGTCGATGCTCGCGATGGACGCGTTGGGCGACACGGCAAAGTCCACGCAGCGCGCGCTTGAGTTGTTGGGCGTGCGGCAGGAGAAGTTGCGTCAGGAGGACATCCAGAAGTTTCGCGAGCAAATGGACGCGAAGACGAAGGACGCGAACGAAGCACGCAAGGGCGGCATCTTTGGCGTGGTGTTCGACTGGCTCATCGCGGCGGTCGACGTGGTCGTCGGCGCGGTCAAGGTGGTGACGGGCGTGCTCACGATGAACCCGCTCATGATCGCGGGCGGCGTGGCGGATGTCGGCTCGGGCATTGCCGGACTCGGGGCGGCGTTTCACAAGACGATGGCGCTGGTCGACCCGAAGAACGCCGATTACCACGAGAAGGAAGCCGCGAAATGGGGGCACGCCCAGTTGGCATTTCAAATGCTCGGCATGGTCATCGGCTTCGGCACTTCGATCAAGGGCTTCCTCGCCAAGCGGGCGACGACCAAAGCGGCGAGTCGCGTGTTCAAGTCGGGCGCGGGTGAGGCGCTGGAGCAAGCGGTCAAGTCGGGCGACAAGGCCGCCGTCGGGGCGATCAAGACACGTGTGGTCTCCGAGATCGGCTTCGTGGTCGGCAACGAGGTCGGCAAGCGCGTGGGCCGTTCGCTGCTGCAAAGCGGCACGCAAGGCGCGCGCAGGCTCGCGAAGGCCGGCTTCAATCGCATGGCGGAGCAATTCACGCAGCAGATGGTCGAGCAGATGGCCTCGCGCGCCTTCGACAAAGTGGTGAAGAATGCCGCGAAGCAGGTGGCCAAGGGCAAGAGCGTGACCGCCAAGGGCCTGACAAAATCGTTCACGTCGGGCATGAACACGCAAGGGTACTTTGCGCTGGCCCGCGGGTCGTGGTCGCTCTCGACCGCCGTGCGCGGGGTGTTCGCCGGCGCAAACGCGCTCGGACAGGGCGTTGTCGGCGTGCAGCGCTCGAAGCTTCAACTCGAAGCGCGCGACCTCGCCGTCGACATGATGTGGTTGCAGATGCTCATGCAGATGAACGGGGACGACAAGAAACGGACCGCGAAATCCATGGAGACGCTTATCGGTCAGCAGAACGACATTGCAGTATCGGCGGGCGAGCAAGTGCAGAAAACCGGCGAGATGCGTATTCGAATGGCGGCTTCGCTCGCCAGGGCGTGAGCCGACAGTGACTTCCCAGGCGCGCTATTTCCTGCGTCGACGATTTACGGAGTGATGACATGACTATTGCATTGAATTCGACGTTCCCGATTCAGCGTCAGACGGACAGTGCTGCATCCGACGTGCAGCGACGTGCCGTATCTGGCGCCGAGGGTTCGGCCGCGGTGCCGCGCATTCGCGAGAAGGCCGACGGGCTTCAGTCCGCACAAACGCTTATCGCTTTGTTTCTCGCCATGCGAATTGCCGAGCGCAATACCGACCAGGCGTTTCGCACCCGTCACGACGCGAACGTCTTCGAACGCGGTCTGACGGCGCGCAGCGAGAAATACCACGCCAACCAGTCGCACTACAACGCCGGACTGCATTCCGCCATTGGCGGTATCGTCTCGGGCACCTTCTCGCTGATCGGGGGCGTTGGGTCCGGGGCCGCAGGCTTTGGCGGTGAGCTGGGCGCGCTGAGAACGGTCGGCACCGCTGTCGGCGAAACGACGAAGGGGTTCAGTCAGTTCGTGAAGTCGCCGTTCGATGTCGTGTCGAACAACGAATCGCTCGCCGGACGCGACAACGATGTGCTTGGCGAATTCGAAATGTCGCTGACCGAAGAGGCGCGTCGTACCAACGATCGGCTGCGTCAACGAATCGACGCGACGAGCGCCGATATCCGCGACGTGTCGCGCTCGATGTACGGCATGATCGGGCAGCAGGTCACGAAGATGTACGACACCATCCGATAAGCCCATGACAGTCTGCGAGCGCGCCGTTGCGGCATTTTTCCGGACTCACCGTTTTACGGCGCGCGTCGAAGTCTGCGAGCGCACGCACATCACGCTGGGACAGCGCGCCGAGAACGGTGAACTGTCCCTCTGCCATCGTCTCGATAAAGTCGCGGCCGGTTTCGTCCTGACGATTACCGATTTACGGCTCGACGCGGAGGCGAAGGGAAGCGAGCACGTCGTGCGTCGCTTCTGCCAGTTGGTTCGCACACTGTTGCGCACGGTGCCCCACGTCAGCTACGTGCGCGGGATGATTCTGCCCGGTGTGAGCGACACGCGCCTTCGCAATATTCGCTTGCGTCTTGGTGCGGTGCTCGAGCGCGAGGGCGCATTCTGGCGCGACGAGGACGGCGACCGATGGCTCGTCTTCTGTCGCGAACACGACCGGCTCACGTCTCGCCACGTGCCCCACCACCGCACCTCCGAGTGCTGACCTCACACGAGGTCGGTGCGTCCGCGCCGTCCTTCGACGACGCAGGTACGCCCGGAGAGCGCAAGCGCCATCTGGACGACGCATCAGGCAGGTGCCCGCCCGCGTGACCTCGGAAGCGCGCGACGCACTGCCTCCGTGGCGAATGGCTGGCGGGGTGTCGGTTTCGGGAGGGCGGCGAGCGGGTGCGGTCATGGCGCTTGCCGCTCTGAGGGGGTAAAACCGGTCAAAGCGGGTCGAAGCGGGTCAAAGCCGGTCGAAGCGCGCGCAGAGCGGGGCGCTACGGTGCAAGCAGGGCGATCCCGAACCGCTTGCATCGCGGCGGGTATATCGTATGCTAGCGACTCCGTTGGCGTCACCCCGATCCTCGCGAACATGTCACGCTCCGTAATCGCGCTTGCGCCGTGCGCTCGCCTCTCTACCACGCCGCGCACTGCGCGGTGTCGCACGACGTCGGTCGTTGCGCGAACTCATGCGTAAGGCGCGGGCGAAGCCATGACTGCCGCAGCATCGAAGCCCTGGTTCCTCTACTTGCTGGAGTGCGCAGGCGGACGCATCTACACTGGCATCGCCATCGACGTGGACGCGCGTTACGCGGCCCACGTCGCGGGCAAGGGTGCGCGTTTCACGCGTGCTTATCCGCCGTCACGAATTCTGCTGTCGCTCGCGTTTGCCGACCGCTCGGCGGCCTCACGCGCCGAATACCGGGTCAAGCAACTGAGCGCCTTGCAGAAGCGTGCGCTGATTGCGGGCAGGTTCGCGTGCGATTTCGGGGACGGCTGCGTCCCCGTAAGCCTCAAGGCACCAGCCGTGCCTGACGAATGATCCGGCGCACATCGCGCTGAAGTGCGCCAAATTGGCCGCGCGACGGAATGGGGGATACCACGAGCGCCCAACTGTCGCCCGGCACGGTCTTCTCCACCACGGTGTAGTAGGTCGACTGTGTGCGGAAGAAGTCGGCAATGCCGTCGTGACTGATGCGGTAGCTACGCTCGCCCGCGCCCGGGAGCATGAACACCCCGAGCGTGTAGTACACGTTGCGATCGGCGTTGACCGGGCCGGACCGCTTGTCGAGCAGCAGCGTTCGCAGTGTGTTTTCCGTGAGCAGACTCGGTCGACGAATGTCGAACACGCGCCAAACCTTGAGCAGCGCTCCGGTCGACATTTGCCACCCGGCGAACGGTGCAAGCAAACGCCAACTCTCCGGCAACTTGGCATCGGTGACGCCGAGCGGTGCGAAGATGTATTTCTCGCAGAAGTCCTTGTAGTCCTCGCCGGAGACCGCTTCGATCACCATGCCGAGCAACAGGTAGGACACGTTGGAGTAGACGAAATCGGACTTGCCGCTCGAATGCCCGGCTTCGCCCGCGTCGAGATAGTTGAAGAAGTCCGCGCTGCCGCCGACCCGCCGAATGGCGAGTCCGCTGAACAGGCCGTTGACCGGATCGTTGAAGCCATTCGTGGGGAGCCCCGCGCGATGCGCGAGCAGGCGTCGTACGGTCAACTCGCGCAGTGACGGATCGAGCGGCTTGCCGTGCTGTTTCGAGTAAGCGTCGAGCAGATCGCCCAGCTTGGCGTCGAGCGAGAGTTTGCCCTGTTGCACCAGCAGCGCGATGCCGATGGCCGTGACCGACTTCGACAGACTGGCCACGGGCAGCAACCGCCGGACGTCGTCGCCCGGCGTGGCGGCTTCGAGCCCCACACCGGCATCCGATTCGGTGCGCAGCCAGACGTGCGACAGGTTGTAGCGTTCCTTGAGCTGCGCCACGCCCTGCGTGAGCGTCGACTGACCGATCGGTGCGGCCGGCCGGATCGCCGTGGGCGTATCGGACGACGGCAGCGCGACGACGGTGTCGGTCGTGCTCGCGGCAATGGCCGACGACGCAGTTTGGGTTTGCGCGAGCGCATGGCCCGCCATCATCAACGTGGCCGCGCCGAGCAGGACAACCTGGGCTGCGCGGCGCACAGACGCACCGGCTCGCCCCATGGCACGCACGATGGCACGTGAATCGCCTCGTAATGCCAACGACGTGGTCAGACATGCCCCTGCCGGACGGCCGTGCCGTTCGACGTTCATTCTCAATTCCCCCCGCGCACGATGCTTCGAACCGCGAATCGACTCTCTTTGGAGTCAGAAAGGTTCGGTGTGCGCACATACCGCATTGCGGCGATACTCGAATCCGAAGTTTAGAAAAACTTCGTGCAAGCACCCATTAAAAACCCGGTATTTTACATTAAGTTGCTGATATCGCGCGCAGATTCCCATGGTGGGACGCAATCGCGCCGGGGCTGGCCCGCGCGGCGGGGATGGCGGGCGAGCCGTCATCGATGCTGCGCCGCAGAAATTCTCTCGCGTGGTGAGCGATCGGCCGGGATGGCCCGCCGGACGGGGCGCACCCGGCCCGACGGCGGGTTCGCCCGCCGTCATCCACAAGACCTGTCACGCATCGCGGTGTAATCTATCGCCCTGACAGGCTCTGACCCGCCCATAGGGAGGGAGCGGCGTCCCACAGGGGGCGTCGTGCCGGCTGAAGGATCGACCGATACATGACTGAACCCTCTCGCGCGGGCCCGAGCCGGCCCGCCGATGCGACTTCCTCCGTGGCGCTTCCGATGGTCACCGCTGCGGCATCCGCCACGGGCGGGGCCGGCGGCGACCCCCCCGAGCCGCCGCCCGGCGAGGCCGCCTGGCTTGCCTTGCCCGCCGCCTTGCGATGGCTGCGGCGCGTTCCGTGGAGCACGGCGCGCCCCTGGCTGATTGCGGCCGGTGTCGTCCTGCTCGGCCTTTTCGTCTTCGATGCGCTGCATCACATGCTGCGCCATGTGCATTACGACGACATCGTCGCCGAAATCCACGACACGCCAGTGACGCGCCTCGTGCTTGCCATGCTGGCAACGCTGGCGAGTTACGCGGCGCTCGCGGGGTACGACATCTCCGGGTTGCGCTTCGCCGGGGCGACGGTCAAGCGCTCGACCGTTGTGCTCACGTCGTTTATTGCCTACGCGTTGGGCAACTCCGTCGGTCTTGGGGTGCTCACCGGAGGTACTGTGCGCATGCGGATGTATGCAGCCGCAGGCGTAGACGCGTCGAAGGTCGCTCAGGCCGTGGCCTTCAACGCGGGGGCGTTCGGTCTCGGCATGACGGTGTTTGGCTCGCTCGGCATGTTGTGGGGGGCATCACGCGTCTCGGCGCTGGTGCCGATCCCGGCGTGGTTGTTGCAGGCGCTCGCCTTGCTGCTGCTCGCGGGCGTTGCGGCGTTTCTGGTGCTGTGCGCCCGCAAGCGCACGGTCTCGCTCTTCAATCGCTGGCCGATCCCGCTGCCGCCGCTACGACTCGCATTGCGCCAGTTGCTGATCTCGGCGGCGGATCTCGGCATGGCGGCGGCGGCGTTGTGGTGTCTGCTGCCAGCGGGGGTGGTGGATCTGCCGACCTTCGTCGTCTTCTATGCCATTGCCATGGCGCTTGGCGTGCTCAGCCACGTGCCTGGCGGCGTGGGGGTGTTCGAGGCGGTGATTCTGCTCGCGACGAACGGGCACGCGCCTATCAGTCAGGTAGCGGGCGCGCTGGTGCTCTATCGGGGGATCTACTACCTGCTGCCGTTGATGCTCGCCGCATGCCTGCTCGCCGGATTCGAGTTGCGGCAAGGCCCGGCGGCATCGATCGGGCGTGCGGCGGTGCGTCTCTTCCCGGGTCTGCTGGCTGCGCTGACGCTGGTTGCCGGGGTGATGCTGCTGATCTCCGGCGTGACACCCGCTACGCGCGACGCGGAAGATTTCCTGCGCCATCATGTCCCGCTGTTCCTGGTCGAGGTGTCGCATCTGCTCGGCAGCGTGGCAGGTCTTTCGATGCTGTTCCTCGCGCGCGGTCTGCTGCATCGCCTCGATGCCGCGTGGTGGTGCTCGTTCGGGTTGACGATCATCGCCGCCGTGCTCGCGATTCCGAAGGGCATCGCGCTATCGGAGTGTTTCGTCCTGGCCGTGCTCGCCACGCTGCTGCTCGTCTCGCGCAAACAGTTCGACCGGCGTTCGTCGCTGTTCACGCAGACATTCGAGCCGGGGTGGATCATTGCGGTGCTCTCGGTGCTGGGGGCGTGTACGTGGCTGATGTTCATGTCGTATCGGCGTGTGGGTTACGCCAACCGGCTCTGGTGGCAGTTCACGTTCGATGGCGACGCGCCGCGTTCCATGCGCGCATTGATGGTCGTGGCCGTGATCGGATTGGGGTTATCGCTGTGGCAACTGCTGCGTCAGTCCGCTGGCGTGACGGTGCCCGCAAGCGAGGAGGAACTCGCGCGTGCGCGGGCGATCATCCGCAAGCAACCGGCCGCCGACGCCTGCCTGGCGCTCATGGGCGACAAGAGCTTCCTGTTCTCGCCGTCGGGCAACGCGTTCATCATGTACGCGAAGCATCGCCGTTCATGGGTGTCGCTCTCGGACCCGGTCGGCGATCAGAAGGAGTGGCCCGAACTGATCTGGCGCTTCATCGAGCTGGCCGACGCGCATGGCGGACGCGCCGCCTTCTACAAGACGCGTCCGCAGGCGTTGCCGCTGTACATCGATGCCGGACTGCGCGCCTTCAAACTCGGTGAGGAGGCGTTCGTATCGTTGCCGGAATTCGGTTTGCAAGGGGCGCGTCGCGCCAATCTGCGCCATGGAATGACACGCGGCGAGCGCGAAGGGCTGACGCTGGAGATCGTGCCGCCCGAGGACGTCGCGCCGCACCTCGCAGACATGCGACGCGTGTCAGACGCCTGGCTCTCGCGGCAGCACACGCGCGAGAAGGGCTTCTCGCTCGGCGCGTTCACCGACGCTTACGTCGCGCGTCAGCCGGTGGCGCTCGTGCGTCGCGAGGGCCGTCTCGTCGCGTTTGCCACGTTGATGTGTCCCGACGTTCAGCGCATCGAAGCGAGCATCGACCTGATGCGGCAGGTGCCCGATGCGCCGCCCGGCACGATGGACTTCCTGTTCGCGAAGCTGATGCTGCATTTCAAGGCGCAGGGCTATCAACGCTTCGGCCTCGGCATGGCGCCGATGTCGGGCATGCAGACGCATCAGCTCGCGTCGCGATGGCATCGCTTCGGTCGCCTGATGTTCGCGCATGGTGCGCGCTTCTATAACTTCCGCGGACTGCGCAGCTTCAAGGAAAAATTCGATCCGCAGTGGGAGGCGCGTTATCTGATGACGGCGGGCGGCATCGCGCCGATGCTCACGCTGGCCGACGTGGCGGCGCTTGTGGGGGGCGGCTGGAAAGGAATGATGACGAAATGACAGGGCAGACGATGGCGATGCGCGGCAGGACAGACCAAGAGCACGCGAGATCGCGCGGGCGAGCGAGCGGTAGTGGCACGCCACCCTGGGTGCGGCGCATCGCGGTGAGCGCCGCGACGTGGGCGGCGACATGGGCAGTGACGATGGCGCCGGTCGCGGCGTTGGCCCAGGCGCCCACGCAAGGGCAAGGGCAAGGGCAAGGGCAAGCACCGGGCAGTCGGGCGGACGTGCTCAAGTCGTTCTCCAACGCCGGGCCGGCCGCGCTGCCGCCGGCGGTGGCGTCCAGCGTGCCCGCACCGGTCATGCCGGTGGCCGGCGCTGTGGGGGCGTCGCCGGGCGCCGGGCGCGCCGCCCCGGAGATCCTGACGCACGGCCGCTTCGAGGATGTGCCCATCTTCCGCCCGCAAGGCGAGCCGAACGCGACCGTGCTCTTCTTCTCGGACGACGACGGCTGGACGCCGCGCGCCGAACGCATGGCGCGCGCCCTTGCGGACACGGGGGCACTTGTGGCCGGCATCGATACCGCGCGGTTGAGGGCGAATTACGCGAAAGACGACATCGCGTGCATCTACGCGGCGGGCGATCTCGACAACTTCGGCCGATGGGTGGAGGCGGCCGTCAAGCTGCCCGGCTACACGCCGCCGATACTCGTTGGCGATGGGGTGGGCGGCACGTTCGCCTACGCGATGCTCGCGCAGGCGGGAAGCGAGACGTTCTCGGGTGCGCTGTCGGTCGACTTCTGCCCGGTGTTGCCGATGTCCGTGCCCCTGTGTCAGGGCGAGGGCGTGCACTTCGCACGCGGCATCACCCATACGGCCGGTGGCGCGCCGATGCGCTTGCTGCCCGCGCCCGTCATGAGCGCGCCGTGGCTGGTGATGGGGGGCCCGGTGGGCGCTCACGCCGCGCGGGCGCCGCGCTGCGCGGATTATGTGGCGCAGGAATTCGCCGCGCGCACGCCGAACTCGAATTGGCTCGTGGGAGGGCTCGCGGGCAGTCTGGGCGCCATGGACACGGCCGACGGGACGCCTGCGACCGGCGCCGCGTCCACCCCTGTGCTGGCCGATTGGCTGACGCAGTACAAGAACGCGTTTCGCCGTCTGAACGCCCATCATGCGGCGGGAACGGCCCGGCCGCCTGCCGCAGTGGCCGACCTGCCGATCGTCGAGGTGCCGGCCACGGGCAAGCCCGCCGCGGACATGACGGACACGTTTGCCATTCTGCTGTCGGGCGACGGCGGCTGGGCCGGACTCGACCGGGAGGTGGCGGGTGCGCTCTCCGCGCACGGCATTCCCGTGGTGGGCGTCGATTCGCTGCGCTATTTCTGGTCGGCGCGCACGCCGGCGTCCGGTGCACTCGACATCGACCGCCTCATGCGCTTCTACCAGACCCGCTGGAACAAGAAGCGCGTGATCCTGATCGGCTATTCGCAAGGGGCCGATGTGTTGCCGTTCATGGTCAATCGTCTCTCGCCCGCGGCGCGCGAGCGTGTCGGGCTGCTCGTGCTGATGGGGCTCGGGCAGAAGGCCGATTTCGAATTTCGCATGACCAACTGGGTGATGTCGAGCCAGAACGGTCTGCCGATTCGCCCGGAGGTGGAGCGTCTGCCGGACGGGATGGCAATGTGCATCTACGGGGCCGACGAGGACGATAGCAACTGTCCGGGGCTCGATCCCAAGCGTGTCCAGGTCGTCAAGATGCCCGGCGGACATCATTTCGACGGGAACTACACCGCACTGGCCGATGCGATTCTCCAGGGGGTTGCCAAGCGTTGATGGGGTGACGGCGCGATGGCGGGCGGCGCTATCTCGGCGTCTCGCCTTGCCTTCCGTGCGCACGCTCCGTACACTGCCGCCAGTTTTCCATCGACCCACGTTCCGCACGTTCTGCACGATACGGCACGACACACAGGAGAAGATCGACATGGCAGAGGGTTATTTCCCGAAGTGGCGGCAACAGGACACGGCTTCCGGCCGCGTGATCGCCCCCGATGAGCGTCTGGCCTGGCCGCAGACGCTCGCGATGGGCGTGCAGCACGTGGTGGCCATGTTCGGCTCGACCGTGCTCGCACCGCTACTCATGGGTTTCGATCCGAACCTCGCGATCCTCATGTCGGGCATCGGCACGCTGCTCTTTTTCGTGCTCGTCGGCGGACGCGTACCCAGCTATCTCGGCTCCAGCTTCGCCTTCATCGGCCTTGTGATCTCGGTGACGGGCTATGCGGGCAGCGGACCGAATCTGAATATTCCGGTGGCGCTCGGCGGGATCATTGCCTGCGGCGTGGTGTACGCCATTATCGGCTTGATCGTGATGGCCGTCGGCACCCGCTGGATCGAGGCGCTCATGCCGCCGGTCGTGACGGGAGCGGTGGTCGCCGTCATCGGCCTGAACCTCGCCCCCGTTGCCGTGAAGGGTGTCTCGGGCACGAGCTTCGATACGTGGATGGCCTTGGCGACGGTGCTGTGCGTCGGCCTCGTGGCGGTGTTGGCGCGCGGCATGGTGCAGCGTCTGCTGATTCTCGTGGGCCTGCTGCTCGCCTATCTTCTGTACGCCGTGTTGACCAACGGCATGGGCCTTGGCAAGCCGATCGACTTCGCCCTCGTGGCCCACGCCGCGTGGTTCGGCCTGCCGCACTTCGCCGCCCCGGTGTTCAAACCCGAAGCGATGGTGCTGCTTGCCCCCATCGCCATCATTCTGGTGGCGGAGAATCTTGGGCACATCAAGGCGGTGAGCGCCATGACCGGACAAAACCTCGATCGCTACATGGGCCGCGCGTTCCTCGGCGACGGGCTGGCGACCATCGTGTCGGGCAGTGTGGGGGGCACGGGCGTGACGACGTATGCCGAGAACATCGGCGTGATGGCCGTCACGAAGATCTACTCCACGCTCGTGTTCGCGGTGGCGGCGGTGATCGCGCTGGTGTTGGGCTTTTCGCCGAAGTTCGGCGCCGTCATCCAGACGATTCCCGGACCGGTGCTGGGTGGCGTGTCGATCGTGGTGTTCGGTCTGATCACGGTGGCCGGCGCGCGCATCTGGGTGCAAAACAAGGTCGATTTCTCGGACAACCGCAACCTGATCGTGGCCGCCGTCACGCTGGTGCTCGGTGCGGGCGACTTCACGCTGAAGTTCGGCAATTTCTCGCTCGGCGGCATTGGCTGCGCCACGTTTGGCGCGATCATTCTCTACGCGCTGCTGCGCGGACGCGAGGCATCGACACCGGCGGCGATGTAAATTCGTTGCGCCGCGCAGGCGTGGCCCCCGTCCGCCACGGCGCTCAGGTCGTGCTGGGTCGATCGGGTGCGGCAGGCGTTGTCTGCAGCCGTTCGAGCAGGTGTCGGGCGTGAACGGGGAGGGCGTCACGCTCGCGCACGCACAACACCAGCATGCGCAGCGCCCATGGGTCCGAGAGGGGCACGACGCCAACGCCCAGCGAGTCGGCCGCCCGCCGGGCGGCGCTCAGGGGCACGATCCCCAGCGCGGCGCCCGCTGCCACCGCGCGGCACAGGCTGTCGAAGTCTCGCAGACGCAGACGGTAGCGCAATGGCCGTCCGGCCCGCCGCGCGTGCCCGTCGAGATGCTCGGCCAGCGCGCTTGGCCCGGTCAGGCCGATGAACTCGGAATTCAGTACGTCGATGAAGGCCGCTTCATGCCGCGCGGCCAATGCGTGGCCCGGCGGCGTGACGACGACCAGCCGGTCTTGCCGGAACGGGACCGTCTCGAGTCCCGTCAATTCGATCCAGTCCGAAACCACGCCAATGTCGGCCGCGCCTTCAAGGACCGCTTGCACGACGGCCGAACTCGTCTGCTCACGCAGCGAAATTTCGACGCCCGGATGCTCGGCGAGGTACGCCCCGAGCAGATCCGGCAGGAACTCGGACATCGCCACCGTGTTGGACGCAATGCGCACATTGCCCTTGAGCCCGGCCGCGTATTCGCCGAGTTCGCCGCGCATCTGTTCGATCTGGCCGAGCACGCGCTGCGCATGCGCGAGCAGGGCGCGTCCGGCGGGTGTCGGAATCACGCCCTGGGGGTGGCGCATGAAGAGCGCAACCCCCAGCGTCTCTTCCAGGCCGCGTATTCGCGCGCTCGCAGAGGCCAACGTCAGGTGGGCGCGCTCGGCACCCCCGGTGATGCTGCCGGCTTCGGCCACCAACAGGCACAGACGCAGATCGGTCAGGTCGAATCGCACGGGGCAGGCCGCAGGGGCTTCGAGGACAATGGCGTCAGTGTAGCGGCTCGGCCGCAGGCGCGGTGGCGCGCAGTGGAAAGTCCGAATATCGACACTCACGGGGGAATGAATTGCGATGCAGACTGACTTGGGAAAGGGCGCATGTTAAACTACCCACTTTCAAGACACGGCCGTACCCGCGACGGCCTCGCCCGCCAAGCCGCTTGATTTCATTCGTCGGCGGGTCGTCTTGCCGGCGTCTTTCGGTGCATCGCCCCTACGCGCGCGATGCCTGTCGCACGCCCGACGCGGGCATTCCACCAGAAAAAACAACATCGAAACGCGCGGGGACACACATCGTGGCGTCCGCGCATTGGTCTTTATATGTCTTTTGAAACGCTCGGCCTGTCGGCCGACATCCTGCGTGCCGTTGCCGACCTCGGCTATACGGACCCGACTCCGATTCAACTCAAAGCGATCCCGGCTGTCCTGCAAGGCGGCGATCTGCTCGCCGGCGCCCAGACCGGGACCGGCAAGACGGCAGGCTTCACGCTGCCCATCTTGCAGATGCTCTCCTCGCGCCCGCGAGCAGCGACGGCGAATGGCAAGCGCACGGTGCGAGCACTCGTGCTGGCGCCCACGCGTGAGCTGGCCGCTCAGGTCGAGGAAAGCGTCACGCAATACGGCAAGTACCTGCGCCTCACGTCCATGACCGTGTTCGGTGGGGTGTCGATGGTGCCGCAGGTCAAGCAATTGGCGCGCGGCGTCGACATTCTCGTCGCCACACCCGGGCGTCTGCTCGATCACATACAGCAGAAGACGATCGACCTGTCCGGCGTCGAGATTCTCGTGCTCGACGAAGCCGACCGCATGCTCGACATGGGCTTCATCCGCGATATCCGCCGCGTGCTGGCGGTGCTGCCCGCGAAACGTCAGAACCTGCTGTTCTCGGCCACGTTCTCCGACGAAATCAAGCAACTGGCCGACGGCTTGCTCAAGTCGCCCGCGCTCATCGAAGTGGCGCGCCGCAACACGACAGCCGAGACGGTTGCGCAGAAGATTCACCCGGTCGATCGCGACCGCAAGCGCGAACTGCTCGAACACCTCGTGCGCGAGCACAACTGGTTCCAGGTGCTCGTGTTCACGCGTACCAAACATGGCGCCAACCGTCTGGCCGAGCAGTTGACGAAGGGGGGCATTCCGGCGCTCGCCATCCACGGCAACAAGAGTCAGGGCGCCCGTACGCGTGCGCTCGCCGAATTCAAGAGTGGCACGTTGCAGGTGCTCGTCGCGACCGACATCGCGGCGCGCGGCATCGATATCGACCAACTGCCGCATGTGGTCAATTTCGATCTGCCGGAAGTGGCGGAAGACTATGTGCACCGTATCGGCCGCACGGGGCGCGCAGGCGCGAACGGCGAGGCCGTCTCGCTCGTGTGCGTGGACGAGCACCAACTGCTCACGCAGATCGAACGTCTGATCAAGCGCACCATCGAGCGCGAAGTGATTCCTGGCTTCGACCCGGATCCGCACGCCGTGGCGCAACCGATCCGCAAGAATCAGCAAGGCCGCGGTGCCGGTGGACGTGGCGGACGCAGCGACGACGAAGCGCGCCAGCCGGCACGCGCGCCGCGCGAAGCCCGTGAGCCGCGCGACGGTGGACGTGGCGCGCGTCAGGGCAGTGAGCCGAAGGCGCGTCGTGAAGGCGAGCGGGGAGGGCGCAAGGGCGGCAGCGGTGGGAACGGTGGGAATGGCGGGAATGGCGGGAATGGCGGGAATGTCGGCAACGGCATCAACGTCGCGAACGTGGGTCAAGGGGCGCAGCAACGCAGCCCGGCTCAGCCGTCCAAGCGTCAGGGCGATGCGCAACGCGCGCCAGCACGCGTTGCGCAGGGCGCCGGTGCACCGCGCCAGGGCCGCGATAGCCGCGATGGCCAAAGCGGCCAGCGCGTGCAAGGCGATGGCGCAGCGCGGGGCGACTTCGCTCAGCGCGGTTCGCGCCCGGCGCGTCGCGACGGCGCTGGCGGGGCTTTGTTGATGGGCAAGCCGAAGCGAGCCTGAGCGCTCGTTCAAGGTATCGAGCACGTGCGCGCAGCCCAGCATTGCGAGGGCGCTGCGCCGCGCGCGAGTGTGTGCAACGCGCAACGCGTTCGTACATCGGCGTCGTAGGCATTTGCCTTTCTGACGCGCATCACCTACAACATCGATATACCGTTCGCGGCGGGGCGTGAATCCGCATCGCGGCGCTCGGCCGTGGTCGCTTTCCCCGCACGCCCATCGGGCGTAATCCTACGTACCGACCTGACCGACCTGACCGACCTGACCGACGTGAGCGACACCGGCAGCGATGCATCGCACACGACGTGCGACGCGCCGCTGCGGCTTGGTCACGGGCGTGCGTGACCGGTGGCAGTGAATGTTTTGGTGGGAGTCCGTTATGTCTTTGCGTGTCAACGGTATCGTCATTGACGCACGCTGCGTTGCCGACGAGATCGATCAGCATCGAGACGCGGCCGATCCGGAAGCGGCCGCTCAACATGCGCTCGTGCGCCGCGAGTTGCTGCGCCAACGCGCGCGCGATTTGCGGCTGTTTGCCGAAGCCGATGTGTCCAATGCGAGCGACGACGCCATTGTCGACGCGCTTTTCAGGCGCGACGTGGAGGTGCGTTGCCCGACCGAAGCCGAATGCCGCGCCTACTTCCACGAACACGCGGGACAGTTTCGCGTCGGCGACAGGGTGCAGGCGAGCCATATCCTGTTTGCAATGTCGGCCGGTGTGCCGCTGTCCACGACGTTGGCGCGGGCGCAATCGGCGCTCGATGCCGTGCTCGCCGAGCCGGCTTCGTTCGAGTCGGTTGCGCAGACGATGTCGGATTGTCCGTCGGGCCGCGCCGGGGGCAGCCTTGGCATGCTCGCACGTGGCAGTGGCGCGCCGGAGTTCGAGTTGGTGCTGTTCTCGGGCGACCGGCTGGGCGTGTTGCCGAGGCTCGTCAACACACGCTACGGGTTTCACGTCGTGCGTATCGAGCGGCGGGTGAAGGGGCGGATGCCGCCCTTCGAGCGCGTGGCCGAGCGCATCGCTGCGCAATTGTATGAACAAGCGCGTGTGCGTGCGCTGCGTCACTATGTGGCGCTGCTCGCCGGGGCCGCCGAGATTCGCGGCGCCAATGACAATGAGGCACCGCTGCGCTTGCAGTAACAGGCAGTGCGCCCGCCCAGTGCCGGTTGGACGACGTAGCGTAAGGGGATGTGCGCCGCGATGAGCTGATTTCGTAAATCGAGACGATCGAGTTTTACCGCCGAGGGGGGGGTTGTTTGGTGGTCAGAAAACAGACCCTGGTTGTTTTTCGGGGGGCCCGCGCGCGCGCAGCCAACCCCAGCCCC
>NZ_JAYRUC010000028.1:0-33100 GCF_041919235.1 Pandoraea sp. | reverse complement strand
AGGGCTGAGTTCTGTCGTGGACAGAACTCAGCCCTTCTTGTTTGTCCGGGGCGCACGCGCGGGCGCAGCAACGCACTGCCGGATGCGTCTCGAGCCGTCGTCACGTGGCCCGTCGAGCACCGTATCGGTGTCCAGGGCGATGGAAGGTTCGCGCCTGTCGCCCTTGTGCGCGACCACTATCGGTTACCGCCCGATGGGATGCATACGGCGACCGACGTTCGCCTATCCTTAGGATGTCGTGATATTCAAGTGTCATTGTCACGATATATGAAGCAGGCCTGACGAACATTCGGGGGGATCCCTGATGGCAACCACTTCGACGTGCGCCGTCGTTGGCGGCGGCATTTCCGGCATCGCGGCGGCGCACTATCTGCGCGGTGTCGGCATCCATGCCGAGGTCATCGAGCGGCATCGGACCCCTGGCGGGCGGATGCCCAGCGCCAGACTCGACGGTGACCGGATTGACCTGGGCGGCAAGAACATCGGCCGGCACTACGCCCGCTTTCGGGCCCTTGCCCACGCGCTCGGGCCCTTCGCATTCGAGCCGTTCGGCATCAACACATCGCGCATTCGCAACGGCCGGATCGTCACGTTGGACAGTACGCGCCGCCTTGGGAGCACGCTCGCATACCTGCGCGGCTGTCCGCCTGCCGATGCGTTGCGTCTCGCTGGTCTTTGCGCACGCGTGTGGCTCGACGCGCGCAATCGGTTTCTCGACGGACCGTCGTTCGTCAAGCTGGCTCGGCGTGCCGATGACTCGCCGCTCGACGCGTACTTCAGTCCGGCATTTTGCCGGGCCGTCGTGCGGGCGATGTCGGTGCGAATGAACGGTGCGGAGCCCGATGAGATACACCTCGGCAACTTCGGCACGCATCTGGGGATGTGGCTCGACACCTATGACCAGCTCAAGGACGGCATGGGCGCGTTCATCGACGCAGCCACCGCACCGCTGCAGATACGCTGCGACGCGTGCGTCGAGCGCGTGACGTTGCGCAACGGGCGCGTGTCAGGCGTGTTGGTGCGTCAAGCGGATGGCGCGACGCGTCAGTTGGAATACGACCATGTCGTGCTTGCCACGCCAGCGTGGGTCAGTGCCGATCTGATGCGCGAGCACGATGCAGTACTCGCGGCCGCGCTCGACGAAATACGGTACTTCCCGGTGCTTGTCGTGGTGGCGGCCTATCGGCGTCCGATATTCTCCGCCAACGTGCGCGGCCTGTCGTTCGGCCCGGATCACGAATTGAGCAATGCCGGCGCGTACGGCATCGACCGGCTCGACAGGGTGCGCTACACGTTCAGCGGCCGCAAGGCACGCGCCATGATCGAGCGCGTGCGGGCTGCCGATGGCATTTCCGCGTCATCCGCCGACGCGTTGCTCGATCTCGCCGAGGCGACGCTGCGGCGGTACGTTCCGGTTGAACGTGCGGACCGGCGCGATTTCGTCGTCCATCTCTTCGATCCAGGATTGTGTGCATACGCACCGCATCACTACCGGCTGCGGGCATTGCTCGACGATCGGCGCCACACCATCGACGGTCTTGCCTTCGCTGGCGATTATCTGCGCGGCGCCTCGATTGAAGCTTGCATGTTTTCCGCACAGGAGGCGGCGGCGCATGTCGCCCGATCGGCGCACGTGCGCGATCCACGCACCTCGCACCACATCGATTACGGCTACCACGCATCGACGTAAATCCAGCCCAAGGTATTCGGACCCATTCGCGGTTGCGCGCAATGGGTCAGCTTCCGTCCCCCCAATGTCTGAACGGAGTCGCCATGAACCTTCAAAGTCCCTTGACCGGCAGCCTCGCCGGCACCCCTGACGCCACCGCTGCCGATGCCTTTGCCAGGCAGGCGAAACTCGATCGCGCGATGGTTCACAAGGCCGATCCGGTCAATGTCTTCGTGGCATCGATCGAGCGGGTCGAGGCGACCCCCGAAGGCCATGACTGCTTTGACGCTACGCTGGCGATCGATCCGCACCACGCGTTCTTCTTCGAGCACCCGCTCGACCACGTACCGGGCCTGATGATGATCGAAGCCACTCGCCAGGCCGGCACGGCGATCTCGCACCGCTTCTACGAGGTGCCGCACGACCTGGTCTTTGTGCTCAATTCGCTGGACGTTGCGTTCGATCGCTTTGCCGAGTTGCACGCGCCGCTGTCGGTGCGATTCGTGATTGTTGACAAGTCCTTCCGTCGCGATCGCCTGTCCGCGCTCGCCTGCGAGAGTCAGTGGGTGCAATTCGGCCGTGCGCTGGGCACGATGAACGCGCGCTGGAGCTTTTCTTCGCCGGCCCTGATTGCCCGGTTGCGCCAATCGGGCAAGGCAGACGACATTCATTGAGTCGCGGCGATCGCCGCAGAAAGCCGCTGATCGCTCCAGGCAGCGCGTCGTTGGGAGGCATCATGAAACATCTTGCTCGAATTCTGGGCTTGCGTTACACCGAGGATCTCGCACCGCTCACGCTGGTCGCGTGTACGGCGGTGCTACAGTGGGCCGCTTACCTCTACGTGCACGATCTGTGGGCCGCCGTTGCCTGCGCGACATTGCTCTTGTTGCCGCAGATCGCAGTATCAACCGCCGTGCACAACCAGTCGCACATGGGCATGTTCGCGGGGGCATGGGGCAATCGCGTGGTTGAACTGGTGATGTTCCTGCAAACCGGCATGTACGCTACGAAGTTCCGTCTGCATCACAGCCGGGGTCATCATTTGCACTACACCGAACCCGAGCGGGATCCGTCGCGATGGATCGACGCGGGCGGCTGCCGAATGTCGCGGCTGACCTACGTCGCGCATTACTTCCTGACATACGACTACCACGTGCTGCGTATTGGTCGAACGTGCAAGCGCTTGCGACAACGTTGTCTCTGGCAGGTGGCGGCCAGCTATGTCGTATTGGCCGCATTGCTCATTCACGACCCGCGCAATGCGCTCCTGTTCTTCGTTGCACCGATCGTGTTGGTCTGGCTCAACTTCATTCACATGACGTACGACGATCACATCGACCTCTATTCGCGCAATCCGTACAAGGCATCGCACACGAAGGCCAATCACTGGCTCAATCTCGTGTTCTTCAACAACGGCTACCACCTCGCGCACCATGTGCGTCCAGGTTTGCATTGGAGCCGGCTGCCGGAATTTCATCGTCAGATCGCGCATCAGATCGACGTGCCACCCTCACCGAGTGCGTTTAACCGCTGGTTCCGATAACGAGGCGCATCATGACTTTGTCGACGTCGGCAGATAGCGAGCTCCGGCATTCCCCACTGGCCGCTTCGCGTGCCATCGTCATCGGTGCGGGCATGGCGGGCTTGTTGACAGCACACGTGCTCACCGGGCACTTCGACGAGGTCTGGCTCGTCGAGCGCGACGAATTGCCCGATCGTCCGGGGCCGAGAGCAGGCGTGCCCCAAGGGCACTACGTTCACCAATTGCTGATGCGGGGGCGGCGCACGCTCGATGCCCTGTTTCCCGACCTTGGACAAGGCTTGCTCGATGCGGGTGCAGTGCCGCTCGACTGGTATCAGTCGGTGCGCTGGTTCGGGGCGGCGGGATGGATGCCCCCTGCGGGCGAAGGCTTCGTCACCTGGTCGACGAGTCGCGACCTGCTCGAGTTCGCGGTGCGCCAGCGCGTGCTGGCCGATCGACGCGTCAAGGTGCTGAACGGGTGCGATGTCACCGGTCTGCGGTTCGATGCGACGCAGTCGCGCGTATACGGCGTGACGATTCGGCCGCGTGCGGGGGGGGTGCCCAAGGGGGCTGAGAATGTCACGACGCTGCCGGCCGCGTTCGTGGTCGACGCCAGCGGACGCAATTCGCGCGCGCCGTCGTGGCTGCAAGCGGCGGGTGCCGACACGGTCAGAGAGACCGTGGTGGACGCCCGCGTGGGATACGCGAGCCGCCTCTTCGCGGTGCCGAAACGCTCGCTCTGGCGTGATTGGCAAGCGCTGGTGGTGCATGGGCGTCCCCCTGAATGCTTGCGAAGCGGGACGATCTTCCCGATTGAAGGCAACCGGTGGATCGTGACACTTACAGGTGCCGGCGGCGATTATCCGCCCGGCGATGACGACGGTTTCATGGCCTTCGCGCGCAGTCTGCGCGTGCCAACGCTCCACGACGCGATTGCGTTTGCCGAACCCGTTTCGCCGATCCGCCAGTTTCGCCGCACGGAGAACCGGCTGCGCCACTTCGACGAAATGACGGCGTGGCCGTCGGGCTTCGCCGTGCTTGGCGACGCTGCGTGCAGTTTCAATCCGGTGTACGGGCAGGGCATGACGGTTGCCGCGCTGAGCGCCGTCGCCCTCGATGCTCATCTGCATGTCCTTCGCCACACGGGCGATGCGCCCGGCAGCCTGGCGTTGCAGCGGGTTCTGTCGCGCGTGTCGCGGCGTGCCTGGATCTTCGCGACGGGGGTCGATTTGCGCCAGACCGGCGAGCGCGGCCCGGCGCATTGGAGAGCGCGGCTCATGCAGCGCTATGTGGAGGTGCTGCTTGGACTCGCGGTAGACGACGCCGCGATTTACCGGCGGTTCCTGCGTGTGATGCACATGGTGGAGCCGCCAACCGCCTTGTTCGCGCCGTCGGTGGCGATGCAAGTCGCATGGCGACTCGCCGCTCGGCAGGCCGAGCGGACTTTTATCCCGGGACGCGCGCTCTCACGCTATGAGCGTCAACCGATCGGCGTCAGAAAAACCGAGCGGAAGTGAGCGCCGGTGTAAGGAGCGCGCACGCCTTCGCCTCGCTCGCATCGTGCAATGCCCCGGTGGCCGGGTTTGCCATCCGTGCGGCCCCGACGGGGCGGGTCGTGCGTCGGTACCCATTCGGCAGCGATTTTGTACCGATTCAGCACTGACTTGGCATCGGCTTGGCACGCGTTTCCCCTGACGTCGGCAGGCGAAGGGCTTGGCCTGCGCGCAGTTCGAGCGTAAGCGTGTCGAGCGTGAACGAGCCGTCGTCCAGGATCTTGAAATGGCGACGCACGTCGTCGGCCATCGCTTTCTGCAAGGCACGAATGGCAACCTGCATGTGCGCCGGCGTGCGCATGCGCGTCGTCCACGTCTGGAAGTCGAGATCGAGCGTACGCGGCGTGAGCGACGCCACCGAAAATCCCGCGCCCGCTGCCATCGTCAGCCATTCGCTCGCCGCGTAGTCGCGGACGTGCGAGGTATCGCGCAGCACTTCGACCGCTTGCAGATACGTGTCGAACAACGGTTGCCCTGTCGAGGCGACGTCGCATATCACAACCCGCCCGCCGGGTTTGAGCACCCGTCGCATCTCACGCAGTGCGGCGCCCACGTCGGCCCAGTGATGCGCGCTGTATCGGCTGAAGACGAGGTCGAAGCTGGCATCGTCGAAGGGCAGCGACTCGGCCGCGCCGAGTTGCGTGGCCACGTTCGTCAGCCCGCGCTTGGCGGCCTCGCCTGCGACCACGCCGAGCATGTCGGCCGAGAGATCGTAGGCCACCACGCGCGCGACGTGCGGCGCAGTGAAGAAGCTCACGTGCCCTGCACCGCACCCCAGATCGAGTGCCTGAGCCCCCGGATACGCGCTTGCAATCGCGGCGAGTTGTTCCAGATCGGCGCCCTGCGCGTGATTGACGCTCGTCAGATAGGCCGACGCCTGCGGGCCGAACTGACCGGTGACGACTGCGTTATGGGCGTCGTGCGTCGCAGCGGATGCGCTCGATGCCGCAGCAGCGGGACGGGGGGTAGATTGCTGGGTATCGCTCACGGCGAGTCTCCTTCGGTTGTGGGGTCAGGCGCGACGGGTCGGGTCGTGGGCTGCCGGGGGGCTTGCACGACATCGATGAGACTCACGATAATGGCTCGTCGATACCGGTACAAGTTGCCTATTTATCCTGGTATGAAAACTACCCCTATCTTATCGTCCGGCGTATCGTCGGACGCGCCTGCCGTTCATGACGGCGACGCGCGCGGGCGTCGTGCGCTGGGCGACTTTCTGCGCGCGCATCGCGAGCGGCTGACCCCTGCGGCGGTCGGGCTGCCGCCGATGGGGCGACGCCGCACGCCGGGATTGCGGCGCGAGGAAGTGGCGCAATTATGCGGATTGTCGGCGACCTGGTACACGTGGATCGAGCAGGCGCGCGACGTGTCGATTTCGGCCGGTGCGCTGGCGGCGGTCGCGAGTGCGCTGCGGCTCTCCCGGGCCGAGCGGGCGTACCTGTTCGATCTGGCGGGCAAGCGCGATCTGGAACGCGGTGCGGAGCCGCTGCCGCACCACGCGGCGGCGCAGGTGCAGGCGGCGCTCGCCGCTGTGGCGGCCCCCGCCTATGCGCTCGATCGATGCTGGGACGTTCTCGCGTGGAACGCCGCCGCCGCCGACATCTTCCACGGCTGGCTCGATGCACCAGGGGCGAAGAACCTGTTGCGCTACATCTTTCTCGATGCGGGCGCGCCAGTGTTGATCCAGGATTGGGCGCGGCGCGCGCGACGCGTCGTCGCGGAGTTTCGCGCCGAATGCAGCGCCTATCTCGACGATGCGCCCGTGCGCGCGCTCACGGACGTGTTGCAGCGTGAGAGCAGCGTGTTCGCCGCGCTCTGGTCGCAGCAGGATGTCGTCGAGCGCGAGGGCGGGCGTCGCGGGTTTCATCACCCGGTGCACGGCGATATCGACTTCGCGCAGGTCACGTTCCGTCTGTCGGGGCACGACGACGTCAAGCTCGTGATGCTGCTGCCTTAGCGCGACGGCACGGCCCGTTCAAGACCGTACTCAGACGGCCGGGCGCAGCCATTGTATGAGCAACGTGGCGCTGGCCATGCCGAGCAGGGTCATGATGAGAGACCCGCCGACGTGAACGACCACAGTGAGCGAGGCCCACCCCATCTGTCCTTCGCGCAGCAGCGTGGTGACTTCGGCGGAGAACGTGGAAAACGTGGTCAGGCCGCCGAGAAACCCGGTGACGATCAACATCCGCCACTCGACGGGTATCGACGGAAAGTGGCTGAAAAGCGCCACGGCGACGCCGATCAGGTAGCCGCCAATGAGATTGGCGGCCAGCGTGCCGAGGGGGAGCGTCGGCAAGATCGCATTGAACTGTACGCTCAGCGCCCAGCGCAGCAGCGCACCGAGCGCGGCGCCGATGCTGATGGCGAAGACCGAAGCAAACATGGGTGACTCCTCTGCAGCGCGGATGCAGATAAAAAAACGGCCGACCTTTTCAGGCCGGCCGCTCTCGCCTCTCAAGCGAATACTGCGGGCATTGCCATGGGCATGACCACGACACTCAGTCTTTCGGGAACGACGTGGCGCCACCGTGCGCGCCCGACCACTCGGCCGGTGCGTGCAGGAATTTCTCGACTTCGTCGAGCGTCTTCGTGTCGAAGTGATTCTGCTGCTTGGCAACGCGCAGCACGTCCCACCAGGTCGCGAGCGAGTGCAGTTGGACGTCGATGTCCTTGAGCACCTGACGGCTCTCGGGGAAGATGTCGTAGTGGAAGATCACGAACACGTGATTGACGCTCGCACCGGCTTCGCGCAGCGCTTTGCAGAAGTTGATCTTGCTACGGCCGTCGGTCGTCAGATCTTCGACGAGCAGCACGCGCGAACCTTCCGGCAGATCGCCTTCGATCTGCGCATTGCGGCCGAAGCCCTTCGGCTTTTTGCGAACGTACTGCATCGGCAGCATCAGCTTGTCGGCGATCCAGGCAGCGAACGGAATGCCTGCGGTCTCACCGCCAGCGACCGTGTCGAACTGCTCGCAGCCGACGTCCTGAATGATGACGGCCTCGGCGAAGTCCATCAGCGTACGGCGCACGCGCGGGTACGAGATCAGCTTGCGGCAGTCGGTGTAGACCGGGCTGGCCCAGCCCGAGGTGAAGATGTACGGCTTCTCGGCGTTGAAATGCACCGCGCCCACTTCGAGCAGGATCTTGGCGGTGATGTCGGAAATCGCCTGGCGGTCGATGCCAATCATGATGCGGTTCCTTAGCGTAGCTGCCCACCGTGCGGCGTGCAGCCAGGAGTCATGGGTGAGTCGACGGGGTGCCGCAACGCACAGAGCGCCGCAGCCGGACACCGTCTTGGGCGGCGGGTCTGCATGTCTTGCAACGACAGACCGGCGCTTAAACGCGAATTATGCCACACGTTTCGGCAGATGCGCGGTCAATTATGCACTCAGCGTATATTTTCGAGCGCCGAACTACGCGCGGTGTGAGCGCACGGCGCATATCGACCGTCGTCGCCGATAGACGAGTCCAAAAAAAGAGACAGTTGCCGAGCCTTTATGACAGGCATACACTCACGCCGAAAATTCAGCTCCGTCGGACGTGCTCATGCCTAACGATTCCTCGCCCTCTCTTGTCGCCGCGGCTGTGCCGCAAGACACCGCCTACGCGAACCGCGCCCTGTGGGCTTCGGCCATCGGCTATGCCATGGACGGGTTCGATCTGCTGATTCTCGGCTTCATTCTGCCGGCCATTGCGGCCGATCTGGCGCTTACCGGCGCGCAGGCGGGGTCGCTCGTGACCTGGACGCTCGTGGGCGCGGTCGTGGGTGGCATCGTCTTCGGCATGCTCTCCGATCGCTACGGTCGCGTGCGCGTGCTGTCGTGGACGATTCTGCTGTTTGCGGTGTTCACGGGACTGTGCTCGCTCGCGCAGGGGTATTGGGATCTACTGGCGTACCGCACGATTGCCGGCATCGGTTTGGGCGGCGAGTTCGGTATCGGCATGGCGCTTGCGGCGGAGGCTTGCGCACCGGCGCGTCGTGCGCGGGCGTCGTCGTTCGTGGGGCTGGGATGGCAGGCCGGGGTGCTCGCCGCCGCGCTGCTCACGCCGCTGCTGCTGCCGGTCATCGGCTGGCGCGGCATGTTCGCCGTTGGCCTGTTGCCGGCGCTCGTGTCGTTCATCATGCGTCGCACGCTGGGCGAGCCGGAGATGTTCCTCGCGCAACAACGGCAGCCGCGCGAATCCGCGCCGCTCAAGCTATTGGTCAAGGACTGCGCCACCACGCGCGCCAGCCTCGGCGTGGCGATCCTGTGTTCTGTGCAGAACTTCGGCTACTACGGCCTGATGATCTGGATGCCGTCGTATCTCTCGAAGACGTTCGGCTACTCGCTCACCAAGTCGGCCCTGTGGACAGCGGTAACCGTACTTGGCATGGCGTTCGGCATCTGGCTGTTCGGCCGTCTGGCCGATCGCTTCGGTCGCCGTCCGACGTTCATCGGCTATCAGATCGGTGCGGTGGTGATGGTGTTCGTCTACGCGCAGTTGCAGGCGCAGTTCTCCCTGCTGATCGGCGGCGCGGCGATGGGCCTGTTCGTGAACGGCATGATCGGCGGCTACGGCGCGCTCATTTCGGAGCTGTATCCGACCGCCGCGCGTGCCACGGCGCAAAACGTGCTGTTCAACATCGGCCGGGCGGTCGGCGGCTTTGGGCCGCTCACGGTCGGCGCCTTGGCGGCGGCCTATTCGTTCAAAGTCGCACTCGTCTTCCTCGCCGGCATTTACGTGCTCGACATTCTCGCGACGCTGTTCCTGATCCCGGAGCGTCGCGGCGAAGTGCTGCAATAAGGCGCTTCTTGCGCTGAGCGGCACGTACGCCCGGTGCCGTGTGCGGCGTCGATCCGGCGGCGCAAGGTGTACACTTTGCGTCCTGCGGCGCGTCCGGTGCGCCGCAAGTCCCACGGTCCGGCGCGCGCGAGCGCGGCATGCAGGATCGGGGAAGCGGGCGGCTATCACGCCGCCGCGCGGTGAAGCGCTCCGTCGACGACACAATCGCCGAATCCCTCCGGCTGGCGCTTCCCTTGCCGTGATCCGTCAAAAAGATGGCCGAGTCCACGCGTTGTGTCCGCATGCGGCACGGGCCCGGCCGTCGCCCTGTCATTAGGTATCGAGATATGGATGAACAACTGAAACAAAGCGCCCTGGCGTACCACGAGAATCCGCGTCCGGGCAAAATCTCGGTGACACCGACCAAGCCGCTGTCGAACCAGATCGATCTGTCGCTGGCCTACTCCCCCGGCGTGGCCTATGCCTGCGAGGCCATTGCCGAAGACCCGCTCGCGGCCAATCGCTACACGTCGCGCAGCAACCTGGTCGGCGTGATTACCAACGGCACCGCCGTGCTCGGTCTGGGCAACATCGGCCCGCTCGCCGCCAAGCCCGTGATGGAAGGCAAGGGGTGCCTGTTCAAGAAGTTCGCCGGGATCGACGTGTTCGACATCGAACTCGCCGAGCACGATCCGGACAAGCTCGTCGAAGCCATCGCCATGCTCGAGCCGACGCTCGGCGGCATCAACCTTGAGGACATCAAGGCGCCCGAGTGCTTCTACATCGAGAAGAAGCTGCGCGAGCGCATGAAGATCCCGGTCTTCCATGACGATCAGCACGGGACCGCCATCATCGCCTCGGCCGCCATCCTCAACGGCCTGAAGGTCGTGGGCAAGGACATCGGGAAGGTCAAGCTGGTGTGCTCGGGCGCAGGCGCCGCCGCCATTGCCTGCCTGGATCTGCTGGTCAACCTCGGCCTGAAGCAGGAGAACATTCTCGTTCTCGACTCGAAGGGCGTGATTCACACTGGCCGCGACAAGCTCGACGAGAGCAAGGCGCGCTACGCCGTGGCGACCGACGCGCGTACGTTGGCCGACGCCAGCAAGGGCGCCGACGTCTTCCTCGGCTGCTCGACCGCAGGCGTGCTGACCGGCGACATGGTCAAGACGATGGGCACGAAGCCGCTGATTCTCGCGCTGGCCAACCCCGAGCCGGAGATCCGCCCGGAAGTCGCGAAGGCGGCACGTCCGGACTGCATCGTCGCGACCGGCCGTTCGGACTACCCGAATCAGGTCAACAACGTGCTGTGTTTCCCGTTCATCTTCCGCGGTGCACTCGACGTGGGGGCGACCACCATCACGGAAGAGATGAAGCTCGCCACCGTGCGTGCCATCGCCGAACTGGCGCAGGAAGAAGAGCAAAGCGAAGAGGTGGCACGCGCCTATGAAGGCCAGTCGCTCGAATTCGGTCCGGAGTACATCATTCCGAAGCCGTTCGATCCGCGTCTGATCATCAAGATTGCCCCGGCCGTGGCGCAAGCGGCCATGGATTCGGGCGTGGCCACGCGCCCGATCCAGGACATGGACGCCTACCGCGAACAACTCGGCACGACCGTGTATCGCACCGGCTTCATCATGCGTCCGGTGTTCGCGGCGGCGCGTGCCCGCTTCGGCAACGACGCTGCGCGCATCGTGTTCGCCGAAGGCGAAGACGAGCGCGTCTTGCGTGCCGCGCAATTCGTGCTGGCCGAGCGCATCGCCCGTCCGATCATCATCGGACGCCCGGCCGTGGTGGAAATGCGTCTGCAGAAGATCGGCTCGAAGCTCAAGCCGGGTGTCGACTTCGAGATCGTGAACCCGGAAGACGATGCGCGTTATCAGCGTTGCTGGCAGGCGTATCACAACCTTGGCGCGCGTCACGGCGTGACGCCGGAAGTCGCCAAGGCCGCCATGCGCAAGGACAACACGCTGATCGGGGCGATCCTCGTGCACCTGGGCGAAGCCGACGGCATGATCTGCGGCATGATCGAGACGTATCACCGCCATCTGGATGTGGTCGACCAGGTGCTGGGCCGCGCCGCCGGTGTCGAGAACTACGCTGCGATGAACCTGCTGATGCTCGAGAAGCGCAACCTGTTCATTAGCGACACGTACGTCAACGAGACGCCGACCTCGGAGCAACTTGCCGAGATGACCGTGCTTGCCGCGAAGGAAATCGAGCGCTTCGGCATCGCCCCGAAGGTGGCGCTGCTCTCGAACTCGAACTTCGGCAGCGTCAAGTCGGCGTCGGCACAGCGCATGGCCCGTGCCTGCGAACTGCTCCGCGAGCGTGCGCCGACGCTGGAAGTCGACGGCGAAATGCACGGCGACGCCGCATTGTCGGAGACGATGCGCCGCGCCGCGTATCCGGCGTCGCGTCTGTCGGGCGAAGCGAACCTGCTCGTGATGCCGAATGTGGAAGCGGCGAACATCACGTACAACCTGCTCAAGATGACGGGCGGCGAAGGCGTGACGGTGGGCCCGTTCCTGCTCGGCTGTGCCAGGCCGGTTCACATCCTGACGCCGGCCGCCACTGTGCGTCGCATCATCAACATGACGGCTGTCGCTGCGGCCAACGTCACGCGTTGAGCGTCAGGGCGGATCTGTGCGCCGGAGCGATCTCCGGTGCGCAGGTGTCTGCCGGCTATATGCGCGCACATAAAAAATCCCGCCAGTCGCGCATGCGCTGGCGGGATTTTTGTTGCCGTGGCGCCGTCGCTGTCGCCGTTGACGGCGCCGTTGATGTTAAGCGGCCACGCGATGCGAGCCGCCGTCGCGGAATTGCGCGAGCAGCTTCGTCCACTTGATGCGCGTGGCCGCAAGGTTCTGCTCCTTGACGTGCCCGTAGCCGCGAATCTCCTGCGGCAACTCGGCCAGTTGCACGGCGAGCGGCAGATTGTGCTCGTTCAGACCCGACACCAGCTCGTTCACCAGCGTCTCGTACTCGCCGATCAGCGCGCGTTCTGTGCGACGCTCTTGCGTCCGGCCGAAGATATCGAACGCACCACCGCGCAGCCCCTTGAACTTCGCCAGCACGCCGAAGGCTTTCATCATCCACGCGCCGTAGGCTTTCTTGACGAGATGGCCCTTGTCGTCGTGCTTGGAGAGCAGCGGTGGCGCCAGATGAAAGCGCAGGGTGAAGTCGCCCTCGAACTGTTCGTTCAGCTTTTTCATGAACGCCGGGTCGGTATAAAGACGCGCCACTTCGTACTCGTCCTTGTAGGCCATGAGCTTGTAGAGTGCGCGCGCGACCGCTTCGGTGAGCGGCATTTGCGCGCCTTCTTGCGTGAGCGGGGCCTCGGCCGCGCGAACCCGATCCACTGTCTGCTTGAAGCGCTCTGCGTAGGCGCGATCCTGATACGCCACGAGTTGGTCGTAACGGCGCTGGACCAGCATATCGAGCGCGCGTGGCGTGTGCAGCGTAATCAGCTTGCCACCGGCGGCCGAGGCCTCCGGCGTTTCGTTGCGCTGCGCGAGCTTGCGCACGCTTGCCAGATCGTGCGCGGCGCGACGTCCCCATTCGAACGCCTGCTTGTTCTTCTCGATCGCCACCCCGTTCAGTTCGATGGCGCGCATGAGCGCCGCATACGAGAGCGGTACCCAGCCCTTCTGCCAGGCATAGCCCAACACGAACGGGTTGGTGTAGATCGTGTCGCCGAGCAAGCGTAGCGCGAGGTGATTGGCATCGACGAAGTCGACGTTCTCGCCTGCTGCTGCGCGGATATCGTGCTCCGTGCTCGCGCCAGGGAAGCGCCAGTTCGGATTGCGGATGAACTCGGCCGTCGGCGTATGCGCGCTGTTGACCACGATGTTCGTCGCGCCATGCTGCACGCGCGAGAGCGTGTCGTCACTCGCCGTCGTGATGGCGTCGCACCCAATCACCAGGCGGGCGTCGCCCATGGCGATACGCGTGGCGTGAATATCCTCCGGTTGCAGTGCGATCTGCACGTGACTCATGACCGCGCCGCCTTTCTGCGCGAGCCCGGTCACATCGAGCGTGGTAACGCCCTTGTTCTCGAGATGCGCGGCCATGCCGAGCAGGGCGCCGATGGTGACCACGCCCGTGCCGCCCACGCCGGTGACGAGAATGCCGTACGGACGTGTGATGGCAGGCAGCGCCGGTTCGGGCAGCGGTGGCAGGTCGCTGCTGTCGACCTGCGCTGTCTTGGGCTTGCGCAATTGGCCGCCTTCGACCGTCACGAAACTTGGGCAGAAGCCGTTCAGACAGGAGAAGTCCTTGTTGCACGTCGACTGATTGATCTGACGTTTGGTGCCGAACTCCGTTTCCAGCGGCTCCACTGACAGACAGTTCGACTTCACCGAGCAATCGCCGCAGCCTTCGCAGACCGCTTCATTGATGACCACACGCCTTGCCGGATCGGGATACGCGCCGCGCTTGCGACGGCGGCGCTTCTCGGTGGCGCATGTCTGGTCATAGATCAGGATCGACGTGCCTTTCACCAGGCGTAACTCGCGCTGAACGCGGTCAAGTTCGCTGCGATGATAGACGGGCACATCGCCCACGAGCTTCACACCGTCGTACTTCTCGGGCTCGTCCGTCACGATCACGATCTTCGTCGCACCTTCGGAATCGACCTGCGCCACGATCTGCGGCACGGTGAGTGTGCCGTCGACGGGCTGGCCGCCGGTCATGGCGACCGCATCGTTGTACAGAATCTTGTAGGTGATGTTGACCTTCGACGAGATGGCCGCCCGAATTGCGAGCAGGCCCGAGTGGAAGTACGTGCCGTCGCCGAGGTTGGCGAAGATGTGCTCGTCGCAGGAGAACGGTGCTTGTCCGATCCAGGGCACGCCTTCACCGCCCATCTGCGAGAAGGTATCGGTGCGCCGGTCCATCCAAACCGTCATGTAATGACAGCCGATACCGGCGATGGCGCGCGAGCCCTCGGGCACGTTGGTCGACGTATTGTGCGGACAGCCCGAGCAGAACCACGGTTTGCGCTCGACCGCAACGCGCGGTTTGGCGAGCGCCTGCTCCTTCGCGACGATTACGCGCAGCCGTGCGGCGATGCGCTCACGCACGTCGCTCGGCAGCTCGAACTTCTCCAGGCGCGTGGCGATGGCTTTGGCGATCAACGCGGGCGAGAGTTCGTAGTGGGCGGGCAGGAGCCAGTTGGCCATGGGCACCGACCATTCGCCGCCGGCGCCATCCTTTTCGTCGAACTTGCCGTACACGCGGGGGCGCACATCGTCGCGCCAGTTATACAGTTCTTCCTTGATGGCGTATTCGAGGATCTGACGTTTTTCCTCGACCACCAGAATCTCTTGCAGACCTTGAGCGAACGCGCGCGCACCCTGCGCTTCGAGCGGCCACACGCAGCCCACTTTGTACAGACGAATGCCGATACGCGCACACGTGGCTTCGTCGAGCCCCAGGTCGGCGAGTGCCTGGCACACGTCGAGATACGCCTTGCCGCCGGTCATGATGCCGAAGCGCGCATTGGGCGAATCGATCATCACGCGATCCAGCTTGTTCGCGCGTACGTAGGCAAGGCCCGCGTACCACTTGTAGTCGAGCAAACGCGCTTCCTGTACCAGCGGCGGGTCGGGCCAGCGAATGTTCAGGCCGTCGGGCGGCATGATGAAGTCGTTCGGCAGGCAGATGTCGACGTTGTGCGGATCGATCATCACCGACGCCGACGACTCGACCACGTCCGTCACACACTTCATCGCGACCCACAGGCCCGAGTAACGGCTCATGGCCCAGCCATGCAGGCCGTAATCGAGGTACTCCTGCACGTTCGACGGATACAGCACCGGAATGCCGGCTGCCTTGAAGTCGTGTTCGGACTGATGCGCGAGGGTCGAGGATTTTGCCGCATGATCGTCGCCCGCGAGCACCAGCACGCCGCCGTGCTTCGACGAGCCGGCAGAGTTGGCGTGCTTGAGCACGTCCATGGAGCGGTCGACGCCCGGGCCCTTGCCGTACCACATGGCGAAGACGCCGTCGAATTTGGCGGGGTATAGATTGACCTGCTGCGAGCCCCATACGGCGGTGGCGGCGAGGTCTTCGTTCAGACCGGGCTGAAAGACGACGTTATGGCTGGCGAGGTGCTGTTTCGCTTTCCATAGCGACAGATCCAGACCGCCCAGCGGCGAGCCGCGATAGCCCGAAATGAAGCCTGCGGTGTTGAGCCCGGCGGCGGCATCGCGCGCCTGCTGCAACATCGGCAGCCGGACCAGCGCCTGAATGCCGCTCATATAGGCGCGACCGCGCTCGAGCGTGTACTTGTCGTCGAGCGTGACCGATTCCAGCGCGGCCAGCAAGCTCGGATTGACGGGGGCGTTCATGGGGTGTGCTCCTCACTCTCACTGATTTTGGGATCGCCAAAACTTCCTGCCGCGCCCGCTCTCGTGAAGCAGGACGGCAATGGTGAATGCCGGCCTCTGAATATCGCTTACCCGGGTGCTCACTTGCGCGATGTCACCCGGCGAGCGGGGCCGTTTTTCGTAATGCTGCTGCCGGTCGGACTTATGGTAGCACCGGTGTCATGGCGTTGCCTGACGTGCACGGTGACGTTTCATAGGTGCCCGATCGGGGCAGTATAACGAGGATTATGACGTTTACGTAAACGTCATGTTGATGGCGTAAACCCTCGTTTGGTGTTTTCCCCCGGCCGCCCCGCATCGCCGCTTTGCGGCGCAGCGTCGCGAGACAAAAATGCGTTCGGATCTCGCGGCGAAGTGCCCGCGAAGTGCCCGCAATATGCCGGCAATGTGTCTCGATGATGTCGGTAACGGCACGTTTGTCGGCGCCGGCCTACACGCGGGTAACAACGTGTAACGGTGCGGGGTGAGCGGGAACGGACGGCGCAGAATGGCAACTAATGGCTTACCCGACACGTCGGGTACGTACTTAGCGCACCGACATAAGGGTGTGCGTCATAAAGCGATACGTAAGAAGGAGTCACTGTGAATCAACGAAACATCGCCAAATTCCTGCTGGTTTCCGCTTCGTTTCTGACCCTGGAAGTGAGCGTTGCCCGCGCCGACGAAATGGCGCGCGACAAGACGGCCGAACCTACCCCGATTACGCAGCAGCAAACCACGCCAGTGCCGCAGCGTTACGAAGGCCCGCTCGACCAGCGCACGATCGATCCGCGAGAATTCCAGCGCCGCTAGTGCGGTCCGATCCATCACGAGTACGTCGCCGTCAGGCGTCACGCTCCGACCCACCAGGGCACCGCCGCAAAGGGCTGTGCCCTTTTCTTTGGCTGGCGCATCGGCGTTGTAATCTCCTGTAGTCGCAAAATCAGGGCGAAAATTTCCTCAAAATCGATATTTTGCGCAATAATAATGCGCATAAATATCAATAAAGGGGGAGATGTGGCAAAACTGGAACTGGACAAGATCGATCGGCGAATCCTCGCCTTGCTCCAAAGCGACGGCCGATTGTCCAATCTCGAAATTGCCGAGCAGGTGAGGCTCTCGCCCAGCCCGTGCCTGCGGCGCATCCGGCGTCTGGAGGAGGCTGGCGTCATACGCGGCTACGTTGCCTTGCTGGAGCCGACGCGGCTCGGCCTGGGCCTGCTTGCCTACGTCAACGTTCGGCTCGACAAGCGTCATCCCGGCGACGGGCAGGGCGGCTCGGTCATCGAACATTTTCGTAGCGTGGTCGACACCTGGACCGAGGTTGTCGGCTGCTATGCGATGGCGGGCGACATGGACTACCTGTTGCGCGTGCACGTGCGCGACATGGCGCATTTCTCGCACTTCATGCAAACGCAACTGCTCGTGCATCCGAGCGTCGTCGACGTCAAAACAAGCTTTGTACTCGACCAGATCAAGGAGACGACGGCACTACCGCTACCTTAGACCGGCGACGCACGTCATTTTGACGGAGACAAAAAAACCGGCCAATCGGCCGGTTTCATGGGTACATCGACGGGGATTCGCGGCTCAGGCGGCGCGCTGGCGCGGCAGCAATGCGCCGAGCAGACGGCGGGCGTTGCGAAGTTGGCGCTTGACCGTGTAGTCGAATGCGGCCACCTGCTCCTGCATCATTTCCGAGAGCATCGACTGCGTGTCGGCCGGGGGCAGGCTCAAGTAGCCGTCGGCTTCGCCGTAGGCATAATTGATTTCCATACCGGCCTTCTTCGCGATGCGCATCATCCGGGCGTTGCGCGAGAGGCAATGCATGTACAGCGTGTCGACGCACTTGTTGCGGCAGTGGATGGTCGCGCGTTCGAACAGACGCGAGCCGATACCGCGGCCACGGGCCGATTCGAGTACCGAGACGCCGAATTCCGCGACACGGCCGTTCTTGCCTTCCGGCATTTGTGCGACGTGGGCGACCGCGACGAGTGCCAGATTGTCGTCGTAGACGCCGAAGATGCTGTCACGCGAGAAGTCGAGGCTGGCGACGTAGCGGGTGATCACGTCGTCGGTGACGGCCTGGCCGAAACGCAGAAGGCGGTCTTCTTCGCCGAGCGCCACGAAGTGGCGCTGGAGTCGGTGGAGGTCGCCGGAACTCAACTCGCGAATCAGCACGCTCGACCGCTCGTTGGCGGCAACCGTCGCGCGTGCGACGTCGGGCGTGTGGTTCGGGGCAGTCATGGCGCAATCCTTGAGTAATCTTTCGAGCGTGCACTGGGTTGTGCGACGCAAAAGAATTATACCCGATAGGATAGGTAAAAACCCTAGATCACAAGCATTCGACCTGGAGGGAAATGTCTAAGTCGCTGAAGCGCCGCGTCTTTCCTCGGTCTCGCATGAACGTACGCAGTGCGCGGAGTTGCTGCGAAGCAACAAAACGGGGTGATAAATCGCCCCGCTTTGTTGTGAGTGATCGCTTGCTTATCGAGCGCGCGACGGTGTCGGCGCGGCCGGGATGGCGGGTTCGATACCGCCAGGCAAAGGGGTGACGAGTCCGTGTTCGAGCACGGCGATGACCTCATTGGCGAAATCGCGGTAACGCATGCGTCCGCCGGGTTTGAGCCAGGTGAACGTCCAGTTGATCATGCCGAACAGCATCATCGTGAGTGCGGTCTGGTTGTGCTTGGCCACCCGCTCAGGGAATGCGCGAGAGAGTTGGCGCGCAAACGCGGCGACGACGTCACGCTGGCGATTGAGCACGACTTCGCGTTGCTCGTCGTTGAGGAACTTCACGTCGTTGAGCAGCGCGATATGGCGTGTTTGCGATGTCTCGTACTCGTCGAGAAACGCGCGGATCAGCTCGTGGAAGGTATCGCGCTCGGACAACCCGCGGCGCTGGCCCAGCGCCTCGACCTCGGTGACGATCAGCATGAGACGCTTGGTATAGCGCTCGAGCAGATCGAACAGAATGGCGTCCTTGCTCGCGTAGTAGTGATACAGGCGAGCCTTTGACGTGCCGCACGCGGCGGCCAACTCCGACATCGACGTGCTCGGATAGCTCGCGCGGGCGAACGCGTCGGCGGCGACGTCGAGAATCTGTTCGCGCTGCGATTCGTGATCGGGCGCTTTGGTGCGTGCCATAAACGGGGGTTACTCCAGTCGTAGATCGCACGCGGCGGGCGCCGTGGTGTCGCCGCGCAACGCGAGCCGGCCTGCCGCGCCGAGTTCGCGGCAGCGCCACAACAAAAAACTGTCAGTCGCAAAAAAACCTTCGATACGCGGCATCGTCTCGCCGAGAAAAGCTGCCATCGGCGTCCAGGCGACGGGAGCCCGGGCAAGAATCTGGTCGTCGATCTCGGCGAACGTCGCCCCTTCGAACGTGTTGTGCACCCATCGGCGCACTTGCGTGTTCACCTGCTTGAGCGCTCGCCATTCGAGTGACAAACGGCCAATGCGCAACAGCGAGATCGGGGCGATGCGCGCGAATCGCTCAGCCAACACCTCAGGAGAATACATGCCGACGCTGGTGCGTTGTGCGGTGTCCTGCGTCGTGTCGGGGCTCATCAGGTCGCTGCCGCGCAACACGATCTCGTTCAGGCGTGCGGGGGTATTGCGCAACATGAATGCCACGCGCCGCAGCGTGAGCTGGTCCGACGCACTGTCGCCATGCCAGCACACGACTGCGCTCTCAGCTTCAACCAGTCGTTGCAGCGACGCCAGTTCCTCGCGCAGCTCGCCTGCGTAGTCGCGACCGGCAGAGGGAAGCACGCGTTGCCAGAAAGCGGCCCGCTGCCGCTCGTTCTCGTCGATCTCGCGCAGCGGGCCAATAGCCAGATCGTCACGCAGGACAAGCACAGGGTCGGCGCGTTGCGCTTGCGCCATCGCCGCGCGCAACTGCTGTGCGGCGATATCGCCACAGACGACATGGAGGGTATTCATGCCCACTAGTTTACGGTATTCCCGCACCCTCGGGTTGACGCTCCCGTAATGCCGGAAACAATCGGCGCATCGGCGCGATTTCACGCGCGTTCCCACCGCGTTGGCGTGGCGTTCGCCCGACTTGCCAAATGGGCGCAGGGCGCGCCGGGGCGTGTGACGTCAAGCCCCGGACTCGCCGATCAACGTTGGTTCAACGCTCGTCGTAGCTCACTACCACGCGCTCCGTGAGCGGCCGTGCCTGACACGTCAGCACGAAACCCTGCTCGACCTCGTAGTCTTCCAGCGTGTAGTTCTTGTCCATTGCCACTTCGCCTTCGAGCACCTTGGCACGGCATGTGCAGCACACGCCGCCCTTGCACGCGTAGGGCAGCGACAGGCCCGCCGCAAGACCCGTATCCAGAATGCTCTGGCCTTCATACGGCTGACGCAGGCGGCGCTCTTTGCCGTCCATGACGACGACCAGCTCGGCCATCGGTGTGTCGTCCGTGATGACGATCGGTTTCACACCGGCTTGCGGGGAGGGCACGCCAAAGCGCTCGACGTGGATCTTTTCCTTGGTCACACCGGCTGCGGCGAGCGCGGCTTCGGCCGCGTCCATCATCGGGCCGGGGCCGCAGATGAACGCTTCGTCGATGCTCGACGCGGGAATGAGGGTCTCGAGGAAAGCCGTGCACTTGTCTTGATCGAGCAGGCCATTGAACAGCTCGACTTCCTGCGCCTCGTCCGAGAGCACGTGATACAGGCGCAGACGGCCCAGATACGTGTTTTTCAGGTCTTCGAGCGCTTCGGCGAACATGATCGCGGGCACCGAGCGGTTGCCGTAGACCAGCGTGAAATGGCTGTTTGGCTCGGCAGCCAGCGTGGTCTTGATGAGCGCGAGCATGGGCGTGATGCCCGAGCCGCCGGCGAAGCCGACATAGTGCTTCGCGTTGTCCGCCGACAGACGCGTGAAGAAGCGCCCATCCGGCGTCATCACATCGATCTGCTGTCCCGGTGTCAGTTGGTCGTTTGCGAAGTTCGAGAACTTGCCACCCGGCACGCGCTTGATCCCCACACGCAGTTCGCCCGTGGCTTCGTACTCGGGCACCCCGACGCAGATCGAGTAGGAGCGGCGTGCTTCTTCGCCGTCGATCTCGGTCTTCAGTGTGAGGAACTGGCCTTGCGTGAAGCGATAGGCGTCGCGCAACGCGTCCGGCACCGTGAAGGCGATGGAGATGGCGTCGGCGGTCTCGGGCCGGATTTCGCGAATGGTCAGCGAATGGAATTGCGGAGTCGTCATCGTGGGCTTCCTTGCCGCCCGGGCGCGGGTGCCGACGGGAAGCGTGTCGGCATCGCTACGCGCGAAGCGGGATCAGTCGGATCAATCAATAGGGCTTGAAGTAGTCGAACGGTTCACGGCACGTGCGGCAACGGTAATGCGCTTTACAGGCGGTCGAGCCGAAGGCCGATACGACTTCGGTGTCGGCCGAGCCGCAATGCGGGCACGGCACGCCGTCCTTCGGCCGGCCGTAGAACGTGATCTTGCGCGGCGCGTCGGCGGCCACGGCATGCGCGCCGGTGGGCGGGGCAATGCCATAGCCGCGCAGCTTTTCGCGCGCCTCGGGGCTGATCCAGTCCGTCGTCCAGGCGGGCGCGAGCACGGTGGTGACGTGCCATGGGCCGAGACCCGCACGCGTCATGGCCGCGTCGATGTCTTCGGCGATCTGTTGCATCGCCGGACAGCCCGAATACGTTGGCGTAATCACGATCTCGAAAGCCGTGTCGCCGCTGGCAAGCGTGACGACGCGCACATCGCGCAGAATGCCGAGTTCCCGAATGGACACGACCGGGATCTCCGGATCGGGCACCGCTTCGAGTGTCTGCCATGCGAGCGGCAGCGACGCCTCCGAGGCCGGCGTGAGCACGTCGGGCGCAACAGGGGGCGTGAGCGGCAGATTCATGGTCGTATCGACAGTAGACGCGGCAAACGGATTCAACGTAGGCATGATGTGCGCGGCGCCGTGGCTTACCAGTTCGCGCCGGGATGCTGGCGCGCCAGCCCCTGCATCTCGCCGAGCAGATAGCTCATGTGCTCGGAGTGATGGCCGAACTTGCCCGTGCTCTCGAACGCGCCGCCGAGCGGAGCCTCGAGTGTCGCCTCGGCGAGTGCGTCGCTCACGGTGGCTTGCCATGCGCGCTTCAGCGCGGCCATCGCGACGCCCGTGCCGTCGGCGGCGACGGCGTCTTCGAGCGCGTCGGGCTTGAAGATCTCGTTCATGTACGGCATCAGATAGTCGAGCGCAGCCTGCGCGCGACGGTGCGATTCCTCGGTGCCGTCGCCGAAGCGCACGAGCCAGTCGCGCGCGTGATGCAAGTGGTAATGCGCTTCCTTGACGGACTTGGCGGCGATGGCGGCGAGATCGGTATCCGTTGACTGCGTGAGTGCCTGCCATACTTCGACCATCAGGGCCGAGTAGAGGAAGTTACGCACGATGGTCACGGCGTAGTCGCGCTCTGCGGCGGTCGTGCCGGCCGTCGGACCGTAGTGGGGAAGTTCGACGAGCGTCCAGTTGCGGAACGAGAATTCGTCGCGCCAGAAGGCGTAGTCGTCTTCCTGTTTGGCGATGCCGGTGAGACTGGTTTCGACCTTGGCGGCGTGCTGATAGAGCATGCGCGCCTGCCCGATCAGATCGAGGCTCAGGTTGGTGAGCGCGATGTCTTCTTCGAGCACGGGGCCGTGACCACACCATTCCGCGTTGCGCTGACCGAGGATCAGGGCGTTATCGGCGAGGCGCAGCAGATAGGACAAATGTTCCTGCGTCGGTTTCATGTTCTGGGGTCTCGCATGGGGCGCGCCAATCAGCTTGGCGCGCTGCCGCTTACATGTGGTTCACTTCTTCCGGCAACTGGTAGAAGGTCGGATGGCGATAGATCTTGTCGGCGGCCGGATCGAACAGCTCGGCCTTGTCTTCCGGTGCCGACGCGGTGATCGCGGCGGACGGCACGACCCAGATGCTCACGCCTTCCTGGCGGCGCGTGTAGACGTCGCGCGCCATGCGCAGTGCCATTTCGGCGTCGGCGGCATGCAGGCTGCCGCTGTGCTTGTGCTCGAGGCCCATCTTGCTGCGCACGAACACTTCCCAGAGGGGCCATTCCTTGTTGCTTGCTTGCGTCATGATCGTTCCTGATGTCTTGTGAGGGGCTGCCTGTATGCCTGTAGCTCGCTTGGATCGCTCAGGCGGCCTTTTTCTCGGCGCGTTGACGTTGCTTGGCGGCGTGCGCGAGTGCGGCGTCGCGCACCCAGGCGCCTTTCTCGTGGGCGGCCACACGTGTGCCGAGGCGTTCCTTGTTGCACGGGCCTTCACCGCCGACGACGCGCCAGAATTCACTCCAGTCGATCTCGCCGTAGTCGTGTGCCTTGCGTGCTTCGTTCCATTTCAGATCCGGATCGGGGAAGGTCACGCCGAGCACCTTGGCCTGTTCGATGGCGGCGTCGACGAACTTCTGACGCAGATCGTCGTTCGAGATGCGTTTGATGCCCCACTTCATGGTTTGCGCGCTGTGGATCGAGTCCTTGTCGCTCGGGCCGAACATCATCAGCACCGGCCACCACCAACGGTTCACGGCTTCTTGCACCATGTCGCGCTGGGCTTGCGTGCCGCTCATCATGGCGAGCAGGGCGTCGAAGCCCTGGCGCTGGTGGAACGATTCTTCCTTGCAGACGCGGATCATGGCGCGGGCGTACGGGCCGTACGAGCAGCGGCACAGCGGCACCTGGTTCATGATGGCGGCGCCGTCGACGAGCCAGCCGATCACGCCGACATCGGCCCACGTCAGGGTCGGGTAATTGAAGATGCTGGAGTACTTGGCCTTGCCGGCGTGCAGCGCGTCGATCATTTCGTCGCGCGACGAACCGAGCGTTTCGGCGGCGGAATACAGATAGAGGCCGTGGCCGGCTTCGTCCTGCACCTTGGCGAGCAGGATCGCTTTGCGCTTGAGGCTGGGCGCGCGCGAGATCCAGTTACCTTCCGGCAGCATGCCGACGACTTCCGAGTGCGCGTGCTGCGAGATCTGGCGCACGAGCGTCTTGCGGTACTCGGCGGGCATGTAGTCCTGCGGCTCGATCTTGTGATCGGCGGCAACGCGCGCGTCGAAGCGGGCTTGCTGCTGCTGCTCCGCCTCGCTCAGGGCGCGCACGCCCTTGGGGCTGTTGCCGGCCAGATCAATGGCTTGCGTATACATAGAGGAAAGTCTCCGCGGCAGGTGGGGATATGGAATGCATTATAAACCGACCGGCCGGTCGGTCAATAAATGTTTTCCATGAGATGGCGGAGGCGATTGCGCGTGAAGCGCCGAGGCTGGGCGGCCGTCAGCGCTGCGGCTGGCCGAAGTGTGCGCGGTACTGTTGCGGCGACACACCGAAGCGGCGCTGGAACAGTCGGCGCATATTGTGCGGATCGCCGAAGCCGCACTGCCATGCCACGGTCTTGAGCGGTGCGTTGCTGTTCTCCAGCATCACACGCGCCGCATCGATGCGGGCGGCATTCACGAAATCGGCGGGTGTGACGCCCGCGTCGCGCACAAACACACGGGCGAAGTTGCGCACGCTCATGTTCGCCACAGCCGCGAGATCGCCGACCGACAGCGGCTCGGCCAGATGTGCCAGCACATACTGCTGCACTTGTGCGACCGGTGAGGTCGGTTCGACGTATGGCGTGAGGTATGGGCTGAACTGAGACTGCCCGCCCGCGCGCTGCGTGAAGACGACCAGGCGTTTCGCGACGTTGAGCGCCACCTCCGGGCCGTGGTCCTGGGCAAGAAGATGCAACGACAGGTCGATCCCCGCCGTCACGCCTGCGGACGTGACGAGCCCCCCGTCCTGCACGAACAGCCGGTCGACTTCGATGTGCGCGCGGGGTGCGCGCTCGGCGAGCACGTCGACATCGTTCCAGTGTGTGGTCACGCGCTTGCCGTCTAGCAACCCGGCGGCGGCCAGGACCAGTGCGCCGTTGCAGATCGACCCATAGCGACGCGCGCGCGGCACCATGTCGTGCAGCCAGCGATACACGTTCGGCCCGAGCGCGTCGGCGAGCAGCGAGGGGCCACCCGCGACCAGCAGCAGATCGAGATGCCCGCTCACGTCCTGATAGTGGCGGCGCGGCATCAGCGTCATGCCGTTGGAGCAGGCGATGGCCCCGTGCTGCGTGCCGACGACCTCAGTCTGATAGTGATCGCCGGGCAACAGGAAACGGTTGGCTTCCGCGAAGACATCCAGCGGCCCGCTCACATCGAGCGATTGAACGCCGGGAAAAACGAGCAGGGCGACGTGACGGATCATGGGGAGTCGACGAGAGGTAAGCACGCTGGCAGAGATTCGCCGCATTGTGGCAGAAAGCCGTCCATTGGACGGCCTATGTCCGGGCGCTGGCGCGAAGATGCCGCGGGTTGGCGCAAACGGGCTGCTCGCGCCCGGCGGCGGGCGTGGGCGTCGCATGAACAATCGTGGAAGTTGGCGACGGCATGGGCTGTCGCGACGTGCTCCTTGCCCAACGAGAGATTATCGATGCCCAATCAGACCCCTGCTTCGGCGGTTCGCTTTCCAGACGACGCCGCGCTGGCCGAGCGCGTCGGCCCGGCGTTCTCCGTCGACGGCATGCTCATGGCGCGTAACAAGACGCGTGCGGCCATTCGCGAAATTGCGGCGCAGGTGCGCCCCGGCATGGTGGAGGAGGCCGCCGTGGCCATGGCCAACCGTGTCCTCGCCGCCGCCGGGCTGGCGTTGAGCTGGCATCCGACGCGTGTGCGCTTTGGCGTGAACACGCTCAAGGCAATGCGTCAGCCGTCCGCGCCGGGTGTCGTACTCGGCGATAACGATCTGTTCTTCATCGACATCGCCCCGCGCTTCGAAGCCTGGGAGGGCGATGGCGGTGCGACTTTCGTGGCGGGCGATCACGGCAAGTCCACCCTGTACGCACAATACGCCCGTTGCGCGCGCGATGCCGAAGCGCTGTTCCACGACGTGCGCGGCAAGTGGCAGCGCGAAGGCGCGACGGGGCAGGCGCTCTACGCCTACGCCGATGCGGTCGCCAGACGCATGGGCTGGACACTGAACTTCGACCTGCCAGGACACCGCGTGTCGGACTTCCCGCATGCCGCGATCCACACCGGGTCGCTCGCCGATTTCGAAGCGACACCGGCGGCCATGCGCTGGATCCTGGAAATCCACCTGCGCGACCCCCAAGAACGTTTTGGGGCGTTCTTCGAAGACATGCTGCTCGACGACACCTACTATTGATCCCCCGTCTTACGCCGTTGTCGCATACGCACTAGGCGTAGCTATGGCGGCACGAGCGCCACGTCGTGCCTGGTCCCCGTTTGCTATACTGCGAACGATTCTCATTTGCAAATCGGGTGCCTGAGCCTTGCGGCCACACCTGGCCAGGGGACAGGAGGGGCGCATGCCTGCCGACGACACGCTGCAGGGACTCTACAACGACCATCACGGCTGGCTGCACGGCTGGTTGCATCGCAAGACCGGCTGTTCGCACCGCGCGGCCGATCTGGCGCACGACACGTTCGTGCGTCTGCTCGAACGCGAGCCGCCGCGCATGCTGGCCTCGCCGCGCGCGTTCCTGAGCACGGTCGCCCAGCGCGTGCTCTACAACCATTGGCGTCGCGAGCAGATCGAGCGTGCCTATCTCGACGCGCTCGCGCAACAGCCCGAGGCGTTTGCGCCGTCGCCCGAAGTCGGGGCCATCGTGCTTGAAACGCTGCTCGAGATCGACCGCTGCCTCGACGGGCTGCCCGCCCTCGTCAAGCGCGCGTTCTTGCTGGCACAGCTCGACGGGCTGACGCACGTCGAAATCGCTGCGGCACTCGACATTTCCCTGGCGACGGTGAAGCGCCATCTGGTGCGCGCCGGCACGCAGTGTTTTTTTGCGATGGGGGCTCAATGACGCGGGCCGAGGTTTCCCCGCCAAGCGTTGGCGGCTTCGACGCCGGCATTGCACGGGAGGCCGTCGAATGGTGGATGACGTTGCACGGCGGGAACCCCACCGAGGCGCTGCGAGAGGCCTGCATCCGTTGGCGCGAGGCCCATCCTGAGCATGAGCGCGCGTGGCGGCACATCGAAAATGCCGACCGCCGCATGCGGCACGTGTCCGGCACGCTCGGCGCGGCCATCGCGCAGGCCGCGCTTTGCGCACCGCGTTCGCGCGGACGTCGCATGGCAGTGAAGGCGATCGCCGGGACGCTGTTCGCGGGTACCGGGGCCTGGGTCGCGAGCGATCCGCTGGCCGTCCAACGGCTGCGTGCCGACGCGCGTACTGGCGTGGGCGAGCGTCGCACGCTGTACCTTGCCGACGGCACGAGGCTGGTTCTCAACACGCGCAGCGCCGTGCGCGTGTCGATGGACGGCGACGTGCGGCGCATCGCACTCGTCGATGGCGAAATCATGGTCACGACCGGCAAGGATGCCGGCCACAGGCCGCCGAGACCGCTCGTCGTGGTCACGGCGCAGGCGGCGCTGCAGCCGATGGGAACGCGCTTCGCGGTGCGTCAGGCCGAGCCGGAGGGCGGTGGCGCTACGGTCCAGGTATTCGAGGGCGCAGTGCGCGTAATCGCCACGACAAAGGCTGACCGCGCGGCCGGAGCGCGGATCGTCCACGCTGGCGAGCAGACACAGGTCAAGTCTCGCGAGGTGGCTTCGGTGACACCGCTCGCGCTGGGCGATGGCGCGTGGGCCGACGGCATGCTCGTCGCCGTCGACATGCGTCTCGATGCGTTTCTCGCCGAGCTGTCGCGTTATCGCCGTGGGTATTTGCGCTGTGCGTCTGCCGTGGCGGCGTTACGGGTGTCCGGCACGTATCCGCTGGCCGATACCGACGCGATTCTGGCCGTATTGCCGTACGCGCTGCCCGTATCGGTGGCGTCGGTGACGCGCTACTGGGTGACGGTTGGGCCGCGTGGCTGACGGGGCTGCGGCATGCGTCGGATTTTTGTCCGGTCAGTGAGCTGTTTCGCCGGTCTCGCGTGACAAGGGAAGTGAAACCTTCTTCTCTCCCTTGCCTGAACCGGATCTCACATCATGGCCGTCGCTTTTCCCGAATTTTCACGCATCGCTCGCCGTCATGGCGCGCGTGGCCCTTGCGCAGGGCGCCGCCGTAGGGTTTGCGTTGCCGTCGCGATGACTGTCGCGTCGGCGCTTGGGGCTGGCGCGGCGCATGCACAGTCGTCGGATCGCGCGCAGGCAGATGCGCACGTCGCGGCCGGTGCCGCCGCGCGCGTTTATGACATTCCGGCGGGCTCGCTCGACGCCGTGCTGACACGCTTCGGACGCGAAGCCGGCATTCTTCTCACGTATGCGCCTGCGCTTGCAGCGGGACGTCGAAGCGCCGGCGTGCAAGGCCGTTTCGACGTGCCGGAGGCCTTTGATCGACTGCTTGCCGGCACCGGGCTGGCCGCTTCGGCGCGGGGGGGCGGTTACACGCTGGCGGCGAAGGGGGCGCCGGTTGCAGCAGTGATCGCGGCGGGCGGGGGTGTCGGCGATGTGGCGTTGCCGGCGACGCAGGTGCAGGCGCAGGCCTGGACCGACGCCTATCGCGCGCCGGTCGACGCCAACGTGTCGCGCACCGACGCCCCCCTCCTAGACATCGCGCAGGCCATCAATGTGGTGCCGCAACAGGTGCTCGCCGATCAGCGCGCCCGTCAGCTCGACGACGCGCTGATCAACGTGAGCGGCATCGTCCAGGGCAATACGCTGGCGGGCACGCAGGACACGTTGCTCAAGCGCGGCTTCGGCGGCAATCGTGACGGTTCGATCATGCATAACGGCATGCCGCTCGTGCAGGGCCGTGGGCTCAATGCGAATGCGGACTCGGTCGAGGTGCTCAAGGGGCCGACGTCGCTGCTGTACGGGATCATGGACCCGGGCGGCGTGATCAATGTGGTGAGCAAACGCCCGCTGCTCAAGGCGTACACGGCCGTGAGCGTAGCCGGTACGACGTACGGGCATGGTAAGAACGGCGTGGAGGAAACGCTCGATACGACGGGGCCCATTGGCGACACGGGTTTGGCGTATCGGCTCGTTGTGGACCAGAACAACCAGCAGTATTGGCGCAGCTTCGGCGCGCAGCGCGAGACACTGGTTGCGCCAACGCTTGCCTACTACGGACGCGACACGCAGGTAGTGCTCTCATACGAGTACCGCAACTTCCTCACGCCGTTCGATCGCGGCACCGTGATCGATCCTACGACGAACAAGCCGCTGGCGATCTCGGCGCGCGAGCGTCTGGACGATGTGCACAACGAGATGACCGGCCAGTCGCATCTGGCGCAGATAACGCTCGATCATCAACTCAATGCCGACTGGAAGGCGCATTTCGGCTACAGCTACAACACCGAGACTTATGACGCGGGGCAGTTGCGCGTGAATGGCATCAACACGAAAACGGGGGTGATCTCGCGAAGCAACGATGGCACGCGCGGTTCGGACAGCACCGACAGCTATGGCATTGCCTATCTCGACGGCCGGATGCAACTGGCTGGCATGCGCCACGATCTGCAATTCGGGGGCGACTGGGAGTACCGACGGATTTACCGTCGCGATCTGATCCGGCAAGCGTCGACGTGCACGTTTTCCTATTTGAATCCGGTCTATGGCTGCGAGGCGATCGCGACGACCGTCTCCGCCGGCGACAGCGATCAGACCGATACGCTGCACGATGCGTCGCTCTTCTTTCAGGATGCTATCCATGTGACCGACCGCTGGATCGTAGTCGCGGGGATGCGTCTGCTGACTTACCGTCAATTGGCGGGAAAGGGGCGCCCGTTCAAGGTCAATACGGATATCGCCGATTCGAAGTGGCTGCCACGCGCGGGTGTCGTCTATAGGGCGACAGACTATTTGTCGCTGTATGGGAGCTATTCGGAGTCGCTCAAGCCGACGTCGACTATCGCGCCGCTGTCGTCTGGCGTGGTGATCGATTCGAGCGTTGCGCCGGAGCACGCCAAATCGTACGAAGTCGGGGCAAAGCTCGATATGCCGAACGGCTTGAGCGGCACGCTGGCGGTGTTCAACATCGACAAGCGCAACGTGTTGGTGTCGCAGTTCAACGACGCGACCAAGGCCGTCGACTGGCGCACGTCGGGGGCGGCACGCTCGCGCGGCGTCGAGCTCGATGTGTCGGGGCGTATCGGGCGGCGCTGGAATGTGATGGCCAGCTATGCGTTTATCGACGCGAAGACCACGGACGATCCGCTCTATACCGGCAATACGCTGGCGAACGTGGCGCGTCACACGGCGTCGGTGGCCGGCGTCTATGACTGGGGGCCGTTGCCGGGCGACGGTAGTGGCCATCTGCGCCTCGGAGCGGTGGGGCGTTACGTTGGTGCGCGTCCAGGGGACTCGGCCAACAGCTTCACGTTGCCGGCGTACTTCGTTGCCGACGTGTTTGCCACATACGACACGAAAGTCGGCCGTCATCCGGTGCATTACCAGTTGAACGTCAAGAACATATTCAACAAGACGTATTACCCGTCGAGTGCGAGCCGGTATTTCGTCGCCGTGGGCGATGCGCGTTCGGCCACGCTGTCGGCGACGTTGGCGTTCTGACCGGTCGACGTGCGCATCGGGGGGGGGGGGAGTGCGAGAGGCAGTGGCTGTGCGTCTTGGGGTTGTTGCGTGAGAGACTGCCGTGGCGGCGTGGCGGCGTGGCGGCGTCTACGTTTGCGAGGGGGCGTGCGGGGGAGCGTGCTTGGCTCAGAGCAGGTTATCGCTTGGCAGCAGTGTGAAGGCGCCTGCCACCGAGTTGCGCCAGAAAGACGCATAGGGCTCGACGTCGAACGTACGCGGCTGGCCGTTTTCCTCCCCCACCCAGCGCAGCGCGGGCATGGTCGGCGGCGTGGGCGTGGGCGGTGTTGTGCCCGGCGGCAGCAGTTCGACCCGGAAGCTGGCGTTTGGCGACGCTGCCCGGTCGAAGATCTGCGCCATGTGTTCGGCGAAGTCGGGACTGTGGATCACGATCGCCAACTCGGTGTTCAGGCGCACCGAGCGTGGGTCCAGATTGAACGAACCCAGGATAACGTCGCGCCGATCGATGATGTACACCTTGCCGTGCAGGCTCGCGCGCGAGGAGCCACCGAACGTGATGCGGCGCGAGCGTGACGCGGTGTTGGCGGTGCGGATCGGTTTGAATTCGTACAGTTCGATGCCGGCTTTTAATAGGGCAGGGCGATAGCGGGCGTAGCCAGCGTGGACCGGGACAACGTCTGTTGCGGCGAGGGAATTCGTTAGCACGCGCACTTTGACGCCGCGTTTCGTGAGCATCGAGAGGAATTGGACGCCGCCGTCCAGCGGCACGAAGTAGGGCGAGATGATCAGCACTTCGCGCTGGGCTTTCGCTGCGAGTTGGCGGAGCTTTTCGCCGGGAGCGCTCCGGGTTTCGGCGGCGGGGGAGTCCAGCTTGTCGGGGGTGTCGGCGGCAAGTTCTGCGGGTGCCCAGAAGAGCGGGCGCGAGCCGTTGCGCAGGGCGTCGGCGAGCACGGGTTGATGTAGCGCGCCGTGACCGGCGGGCATGCCGTCGGCGTCACGCCAGTGCTGGGCCAATGCGTCGCGGGTAGTGTCGAGCGTTGCCTTGTCGATCGTCGACTGTATCTGGCTAAGCGGATAGGACTGAGGGCTTGTCCAGAAGTGGTCAAAGCTACGGGAGACGGCGTCGACGACTGGCCCGGCACAGAGCAGATCGAAGTCGCGGAAGGAGATATCCGGATTGGCGTCGAAATATTCGTCGCCCAGATTGCGTCCGCCCACGATGGCCAACTGGTTATCGGCGATGAGCGCCTTGTTGTGCATTCGGCGGTTGAGTTGATCGAACTGAGTGAGCAGGTTGCCTGCGCGTTCGAAGAGCGTGGTTTCGAGGGTGCCGAACGGATTGAAGACTCGGATCTCGATGTTGGGATGGCGGTCGAGCAATGCAAAGGCGGGGTCGGTATGGCGGCGGTTGATATCGTCGACCAGCATGCGAACGCGCACGCCCCGGTCGGCCGCGTTGATCAGCGACTGGAGCAGGAGGCGGCCGGTGATGTCATCCCCGGCGCTGTAGTACTGAACGTCCAGACTATGCTGCGCTGCCTGAACGAGTGCGAGGCGGGTGGTGAAGGCGGCGGAGCCCGACGCCAACAGTTGGAAGCCGGATTGACCGGGGTGGGCGCGCACAGCGGGGGCGAGGGCGTTGGCGAGCGTGCCGGGCGCGGCGGCTGGCGTATGGGTTGTCCATTGCGAGGGTTCGGGGAGCGGCCGCACTGTGCTGCAGGCGGCGACGGTGAGCGCGAGCGGGACAAGCCGAATCAAGCGCCATACGACGCAAGACAGAGGCGACCGGAAGACGCGCGAAAGAAACATCCCGAACGCTCCAACAGGGATACAAAGGGAAGAGACATTGATGCCGGCGCCGCATTCCCATATAGACAAGCCTCTGGGAAGCATATGCGATTTCATTGTTTGCGTCGCTGAGGGTGTCAGAGATTCCGTGCTCAAGGTGGATTGAGAGTCACTCGGATGGTCGAACGAATCGATCCGCGCAAACGATAGCGAATGGGTTCATTGCTGTCTTCCAGTCCTTGGCTGCGCGCCCTCAATCAGCCGTAGTATTGCGCAGCGCCAGGCAGATGCGTTTGGTTGCGGCATCACCGCGCGGGAAGTGCCCGCGAGTCTTGATGACCTTACGAAGTTGCGAGTTGATGCTCTCAGCGGCGTTGGTCGTATAGATCACCTTGCGTCGCAGGGAGGCCCTCGGATACGAGGAGTTCGCCTGCCGCCTCCCGCCTCCCACCTCCCACCTCCCGCCTCCCACCTCCCGCCTCCCACCTCCCACCTCCCACCTCCCACCTCCCACCTCCCACCTCCCACCTCCCACCTCCCACCTCCCACCTCCCACCTCCCACCTCCCACCTCCCCGCCGCCTTTCCTGCCGCTACTTGCGTTGTGCATTAATCGACGCGCGTGGGGCGAACGCCCTGTCTTGGTGGCGCGCTCCGCCCCTTTTCAAAATATTTTCACAAAGGGGTTGCAACGGTTCGGGGTTTTCACTAATATCTCGTCTCTCGCAACGACGGCGACGCAGCGCAAGCAGCGAAGCGGTTGGGGCGACGGGCTGGAAAGCCCGGTGGTTAGTGGTTTTGACGTTTGTGAGTCGCTCCGGCGGCGAGCGAGAAAAGCGAAAAAACTGTTGACGACGACGAGAAGCTGCGACATAATCTTGCTTCTCTGCTGCAGATGCAGCGACGCAGAAAACGAAGC
>NZ_JAYRUC010000027.1:7239-70225 GCF_041919235.1 Pandoraea sp. | reverse complement strand
CGCGCCGACTTCACCCAGACGAAGGCGGACCGTCGTAATGAGTTCGTGCGGGCCCGTATCAACGCACGGGGCGGCCTCGATGCCTTTCCCAACCAGAGTTCGGCGGTGCTCACGTCGACCGTGTGGGGCGACGGCCTGATCGACAACCCGCCGGGACATCGCATCGAAGCCGGACAGACGGTGGCGTTCCTGCCGTTTTCCGACCTCCTATATTAAGAGAGAGGGGCGTCGTCAACGCGGCGTGCCAGCCAGACTATGCAGATCGAACTTCGCTTTTTCGCCAGCGTTCGCGAGGCGCTGAATGTCGCTGAGGAGCGTGTGGAAGTCCCTGCCGGGATTGCCACGGTAGGCGACGTGCGCCAGTGGCTGTGCGGCCGAGGGCCGGTCTGGGCCGAGACGCTCGGCGCGCAGCGCGCGCTGCGCATGGCGCTGAACCATACGATGGTGCCGGCCGCCACGCGTCTGAGCGAAGGCTGTGAGGTCGCGTTCTTTCCGCCCGTGACCGGCGGTTGAGCCGTATGGCCTCGCCGGCGCGGCGAACCACAGCACAGGAGATACCCCCATCATGCCCATTCGTGTACAGACCGAGGATTTCGACCTTTCGGAGGAGATTCGGCAACTGCGCGCGGGCGATCTGCGCGTGGGGGCCGTGGCGAGCTTCGTGGGTACGGTGCGCGACCTGAACGACGGCAAGGACGTCTCGCGCATGACGCTCGAGCACTATCCGGGCATGACGCAAAAGGCGCTGGAAGCGATTGTCGCGCAAGCGCGCGAGCGTTGGCGACTGTTTGATGCGCTGGTGATTCACCGCTACGGCGACTTGGGGCCGGGCGATCAGATCGTGCTGGTGGCGGTTACGTCGGCCCATCGGGGCGACGCCTTCGCTGCCTGCGAGTTCATCATGGATTACCTGAAAACCGAGGCGCCGTTCTGGAAGAAGGAAACGACGCCGCAGGGCGAGCGCTGGGTCGATGCCCGCGAGACAGATACGGCCGCGCGTGAACGATGGGCGACCGACGTGCCCACGGGGCCGGCGGAGAATCGCTGATTTCGTCTCTTATTTCCGGGTAACACCGGAAAATCTTCAAAATCTTCCTCGATCACCTCGATTGCCTCGATCGCGTCATTCGCGGGGCGCTAACCTCGCCTGCTTCACGCTATCGAGTAGCGCCCGCTGGGCCGGGGGCAGCGTGTATTCCCATCCGAACAGGTTCAATTGAAGGCTCTCTGCGATCCGGATCGCCGGTTCCGCGAAGGCGAATGCGGCCTGCGGCTCGAAGTGCTTGTCCAGCGTATCGAAGAACAGCGCGAGCCAGCGGCTGAAGTGTTCGCCGCTCAAGTGGCCGAACGGCTGGTGCGCCTGCGTCACATTGCCGCGGTACCGCTTGGCGCCAAGTACGATGCTCGACCAGAACGCCACCATTTTTTCCAAATGGGTGTTCCAGCGGCCGTCGAGCGCCTGCTCGAAAACCGGTCCGAGCATGTCGTCGTTGCGAATGCGCTCGTAGAACGTATGCACGAGTAGTCGCACGGCGTCTTCGTCAATCTCGGCGATGCGCTTCACGGGCCACTCACCGGGCATTGGGGCGGAGGTTTGAGCGGACATTTCGACAGATTCCTGGATAAGCGCATCAGGCATTGCCGACGTTCTGGCGTCACGATGGTACGTGGTGCGGGATGCTAAAAGTGGCTATTATGGACTTCAAACCCGGGCGCGTCCTGCCGTTGTCGCACGCCGCCGGTTCCCTCCAATGCACGTTCCCGACGCCGGCCCGCTTCCGGCGCGCGCGAAATGCCAAATGTCGCACAGTAATGCCCCTTGAAACCCCAGGGGATTGTCCGCACATCCGATCCAGAGAGACTTCTTACCGGAGCACCCGATGCGACAAGACAAATTCACCACGCAGTTCCTGGAAGCGCTGGCTGATGCCCAAAGCATGGCAGTCGGTCGCGACCAGCAATACATCGAGCCACAGCATCTTCTGGCAGCGCTGATCGCCCAACCCGAAGGCGCCGCGCGCTCGCTGTTGCAGCGCGCAGGCGTACAGGTTCAACCGCTCGCGCATGACATCGAATCGAGCATCGCCAAGCTGCCACAGGTGCAGGGCACCGATGGCAATGTGCAGGTCGGCCGCGAGCTCGCGGGCCTGCTCAATCAGGCCGACAAGGAAGCGCAGAAGCACGGTGACAGCTATATCGCGAGCGAAATGTTCCTGCTCGCGCTGGCCGACGACAAGGGCACGACGGGCAAGCTGGCCCGTGCCCGCGGCCTGACGCGCAAGGCGCTGGAAGCGGCCATCGAGGGCGTGCGTGGCGGCCAGCCGGTCAACAGCCAGGACGCCGAAAGCCAGCGCGAGTCCCTCAAGAAATACACGCTCGATCTGACCGAGCGCGCCTCGCTCGGCAAGCTCGATCCGGTGATCGGCCGCGACGACGAGATTCGCCGCACGATTCAGATTCTGCAACGCCGCACCAAGAACAATCCGGTGCTGATCGGTGAGCCGGGCGTGGGCAAGACCGCCATCGTGGAAGGGTTGGCGCAGCGCATCGTCAACGGCGAAGTGCCGGAGTCACTCAAGAACAAGCGCGTACTTGCGCTCGATATGGCCGGTTTGCTCGCTGGCGCGAAGTTCCGTGGCGAGTTCGAAGAGCGTCTGAAGGGCGTGCTCAACGACATCGCCAAGGACGAAGGCCGCACGATCCTGTTCATCGACGAAATTCACACGATGGTCGGCGCAGGTAAGGCCGAAGGTGCAATGGATGCGGGCAACATGCTCAAGCCGGCGCTTGCGCGCGGCGAACTGCACTGCATCGGCGCGACCACGCTCGATGAGTACCGCAAGTACATCGAGAAAGACGCTGCGCTGGAGCGTCGTTTCCAGAAGGTGCTGGTCGATGAGCCGAGTGTGGAAGCCACCATTGCGATTCTGCGTGGCTTGCAGGAAAAGTACGAGTTGCACCATGGGGTGGAGATTACCGACCCGGCGATTGTGGCGGCGGCCGAACTGAGCCAGCGTTATATCACCGACCGGTTCCTGCCGGACAAGGCCATCGATCTGATCGATGAAGCCGCGTCGAAGATCAAGATGGAAATCGACTCGAAGCCGGAAGTGATGGACAAGCTCGAACGACGTCTGATCCAGTTGAAGATCGAGCGCGAAGCCGTCAAGAAGGAAACCGACGAAGCGTCGCAGAAGCGGCTGGCGTTGATCGAGGAAGAGATCTCGCGTCTGGAGCGCGAGTACGCCGATCTTGAAGAGGTGTGGACGGCCGAGAAGGCGGCGGTGCAGGGCAGTGCGCAAGTCAAGGAAGAGATCGACCGCCTGCGCGCCGACATTGCCAAGCTCCAACGCGAGGGCAAGCTCGACAAGGTGGCCGAGTTGCAATACGGCAAGCTGCCGCAGCTCGAGGCGCAGTTGAAGGACGCCGACGCCGCTGAGGCGGCGGGCCAGCAGGCGCATCCGCGTCTGTTGCGCACGCAGGTGGGTACCGAGGAGATCGCGGAAGTCGTTTCGCGAGCCACCGGCATTCCCGTCTCGAAGATGATGCAAGGCGAGCGCGAAAAGCTGCTCAACATGGAGGCCAAGCTTCACGAGCGTGTGATCGGGCAGGACGAGGCGATTACCGCCGTGGCCGATGCCATCCGTCGTTCGCGCGCCGGGCTGTCGGACCCGAACCGTCCGTATGGATCGTTCCTGTTCCTCGGGCCGACCGGTGTGGGCAAGACCGAGCTGTGCAAGGCGCTCGCGATGTTCCTGTTCGACGCGGAAGATCACCTCGTGCGCATCGACATGAGCGAGTTCATGGAGAAGCATAGCGTGGCGCGTCTGATCGGTGCGCCTCCGGGCTATGTCGGGTACGAAGAAGGGGGCTACCTGACGGAAGCGGTGCGTCGCAAGCCGTACAGCGTGATCCTGCTCGACGAAGTCGAGAAGGCCCACCCGGACGTTTTCAACGTGCTGCTGCAAGTGCTCGACGACGGTCGTATGACGGATGGTCAGGGCCGCACGGTGGACTTCAAGAACACTGTGATCGTGATGACGTCGAACCTTGGGTCGTCGATGATTCAGTCGATGGTCGGCGAGCCGCAGGACCGGATCAAGGACGCCGTGTGGACGGAGATCAAGGATCACTTCCGCCCGGAGTTTCTGAACCGTATCGACGAAGTCGTGGTGTTCCACGGACTCGACCAGAAGCACATCGAGTCGATTGCCACCATCCAGATCGAGATCTTGCGTCAACGCCTGGCCAAGCTCGACATGACGCTCGACGTTAGCAACGCGGCGTTGGTGCACGTGGCGCGCGAGGGCTTCGACCCGATATTCGGGGCGCGGCCACTCAAGCGGGCGATTCAGCAGGAGATCGAGAATCCGATCGCCAAGCTGGTGCTGGCCGGCAAGTTCGGACCGAAGGACACCATTCCGGTCGACTGGCGCAATGGGCGATTCACGTTCGAGGCCGACCCTTCCGGGCCGGTGAACGAAGCGGCCGAAGCGGCTGCCGAGTAAGTCTCCCGGGCACGACGCGCCCGATCGTCGGTCCCCGCGCTCCAAGAGGAGTGCGGGGATTTTTTTTGTCTATTTTTTTACGCGCGCAGTCTCGCATCGTCGTGTCACAATCGTCGGCGAGAATGCGCGGCTGCGGCTGCGGCTGCGGCTGCGGCGCGAGGCGCGAGTCGCGGAGTTACGGCGCGGTGAACGTGTCTGCCCATCACGCCGCACGACCGTCGTTGGCGATCCGCAGGCGTCCTGCGTCGCAAGACGGCAACGGCCGGTGCAAAGCGCAGAAGGTTTAGATTTCCAGTCCGCCAAGAGAGTGGAGCGCATGACATCCCACGTCGCCCTGATTGTCGACGCCGACCCATTGCTCGCCGACACGCTGCGCACCCTGCTGGCGCAGACGTGGCCCGAGCTGCGGGTGTTACCCGTGGCACAGGACGGGGTGTCGGCAATTGCCGCTATCACGCAGGCACAGCCCGATGTTGTCTTTCTCGATATCGCTATGCCAGATGCCACGGCGCTTGATGTGGCCCGGGCATGTGCGCGGCTTGCACGGCCGCCGCAGATTGTCTTCGTCACGGCGTTCGAGCGCGCCACGCTCGATGTGCTCGACGCCGCCGCCGTCGACTATCTGCTCAAACCCGTGGCGCCCGACCGGCTTGCGCGAACGGTGGCGCGGGTACGCGATCGGCTCGCCGCGCCTGATGTCGGCACGCTCGCACCCTTGCTGGCGGCATTCGGTGCACCTCAGGCGGAAGCCATTGCGTCACGGCAGTTCGACGCAGACTTGGCGCAACGTACCGTGTCGACAGCGGATGCCCGCGAATACCTGCGCTTTGTGCGGGCGTGCGGGCGCGACGCGATTCATCTCGTCCCCGTCGACGACGTGTGTTTCTTCGAGGCGGCCGACAAGCACGTCATGGTGGCGACGGTCGACGGCGATCTGCGAATCCGCACCAGCCTGCGCGAATTGCTGCCGCAACTCGATCCGTCGCGCTTCTGGCAGGTGCATCGCAGCACGGTCGTCAATGTGGCGGAAGTCGTGAGTGCGCAGCACACGCCGCTTGGCCGTCTTACACTCAAGCTCAAGCGTCGCAAGGACCGTGTGGCGGTTAGTCGTCAGTACGCGCACTTGTTTCGGCAGATGTAGCGTCCGGAACGGCGGCGAAGAACTCGCTGGGCGTGCGTCCAAAAGTGCGTTTGAACATCGCGGAAAACGCACTCTGGCTCCGGTAGCCCAATTCGCGGGCGATGCGGGCAAGCGGATATCCCTTCGACGCGAGCGGAATCGCCTGCGCCAGCACCACTTGTTGACGCCATTGAACGAAGCTCATATTGAGTTCCTGCCGGAACAGCCGTCCGATGGTGCGTGGACTGGCGCCTGCATGACGGGCCCATTGATCGAGTGTCCAGGCACGTGCCGGGTCGGCCAGCATGGCGTTGCACAGCGTGAGCAGCCGCTTGTCGCGCGGTAGCGGCACTTCCAGCGGTAGCGGTGACGCACGCCGCAACTCGTCGAGAATCAGGCCGCCCAGCAAGTGTTCGCGAGGCGCCTCCAGCGTCGATTCGGGCACGTCGATGGCCGCGATCAGCTCGCGCAGCAGCGGCGAGACCTCGACCACGCGGCAATGCGTCAGCCCGGCCGGAACGACATCGGGATGCACATAGAGCGTGCGTAAGTAGGACGGTTCGTTGACCTGCAGGCTATGCACGACATTGGGCGGAATCCAGATGGCGCGCGATGGCGGGACGATCCACGCCGCATCCGCCACCGCGATCTGAATCACCCCCCTTGGCGTGTAGGCGACCTGAGCCCAGGCATGTTGATGATCGGGCACGCGAATGCCGTCGCGCAGCGGCCGGGCGCGCAGCCGGACCGGGCGCTCGCGGGTGGGCGTAAACGCCGTCGGCACGATATGGGGGCCGGGATCGACCGGGGCCGCGACATCGCTCGCAAGGCGCGGCGGCTCGGCATCCAACGGTTCGGACCGCGCAGGCGTGAGGTTGGGCATGGCGTATGCACGACAATTCGGGTCCCGTAAGTGTAATTCAGCCGCGCGCACTCGTTCGCAAGCGCGCCGCTGTTTTCGTGGGATGCCTTTCTGACACGCCTCGGGGCCGCCTGCGTGCCGGGACGACAGCGCCTCACAGGTTTCCCGGTGGCAAAGGCGCTATCATCCATGGCACCACGTTGTGGACGTAGTGCCGTCCGCCACGCCACCGACCTTTTCCCTTGACTGGGCAACCCCCATTTACGACCTGAACGCGCTTGATGACAACGCCAACACGCGATCGATGTGACGCTCGCGATTCGCGAGACGAGACCTGCCACGTTTTTGTCTATGGCACGCTGCGAGCGGGAGAAATCAACGACATCATGCGCGCCGCTGCGCGCTGCGGCATCGCCCCCCCGGTCCATGTTGGCACTGCATCGCTGCGCGGGCGGCTTTACGATTTCGGGCACTATCCCGGCATGGTGCTCGACGTGGCAGCCGCGGGAGACGCCCACGCCGCAGGCCGCGTCGCGGGTGACGTCTATCGCATTGCGGCGGCGCTGGTTCCCGTGCTCGACGAGATCGAGGCGGTGTATCCGGGGGAGGCAGGGTTGTTCGTTCGCGAGATGCATGCGGTCGCATGTGACGGCGCGACGTACGCATGCATCGTCTATCCGGTGAGCGAATCGGCCGTCAGTCGCTTGCCGCCGATTCCGGGCGGGGACTGGGTGGCCTATCGCCGCGCGCGCGATGCCGATTGGGCGTGAGCCTTCTACCGCTGGGGCACTGCGGTAGAAGGGTTCGAGCGTCGTGCGCTATCGGACGCCGGTGGAAGGTTGCGGTGCCGAAACCCGAAGACTGAACGGATTCAGCGGGGTGCCGATGTCGTAGTGATCGATGCCGTCGGCCCGCTTGAGCAGGCGCGCGAGTCCGACCGTGAGCGGAAGCGCCAGCCATTGCAGCACGCATTTGAAGACGAATTCGAGCCCGACCATTCGCGCCATGGTGTCGAAGTCGAGGACGTAGGCGAAGGCGACCAGTGCGAAGACGACCGTATCGAGCATGGCGGCAAGCGCGCTGCCTGCCATGATGCGGAGACCGGCGAGCTTGCCTCGCATCGCTACCTTCATGCGCGCGAGCATGGCAGCGTTCGCGAACTCGCCCACGAAACATGCGGAGACCGACGCGAGAAACATATGCGCAATGGCCTCGAACCAGTGGCGCTGCACCTCGTCGGTGAAGCCCGTTTGCGCCGCCCAGGCCGCTTCGGTTGGCATGCGGGCCATCAGCCACAGAAATCCGATCATTACCAGATTGGCCGCAAGACCGCTCCAGATCACGATGCGGCTTAGGCGATAGCCGTAGACTTCCGTGAGCACCGATGCAAACAGATACGCGAACGGGAAGCTGATCAGCGCGGCAGAGAACGTCAGTTTGACCGGCTCGTCGGTGGGCGACCAAGGCAGCGTCACTTCACACACGCGCGCACCCAGTGCGTTCGAGATCAGCAAAAAGCTCACGAAGGCGATTGCCAGCCCGATGACGGCGGGGGTAATGCGTGTTGCTTGACGTGAACCGGGCGCGGCGGACGATGACAGAGTGGAGGCGATGGAAGTCATTGGCGAACGGTCCGGATGTTGGTGATTGCGATGGCATGCGTCGAGCGCACGGGATTGATGTCGAGTCCGTAGCGTCGCGTGAAGCGCGCGCCGACCGCCAGCCGCGTCGGTGCGCATTGCGCCAGGACATCGCCGAAGAGCGCTTCCACGCATTGCTCGATGAGCATCGCACTGTCGCGAAACGACAGCACGTAAGCGAGCAGCGAGCGACGGCAGATCGGCGCGCCCGTGTAGTCGAACCAGACGGTCCCGTAGTCCACACCATCCGTGAGCGGGCATCGCACGCTCAACAGGTCGGAGGTCAGACATTCGTGAATGGGCGACGCGAGCGCGGCGTCGGCATCGCGGGCAAGGCCGAGGAGATTCGGCTGCACACCACCGCGTACCACGCTGACCGGTGCGAGGTCGAGGTTCTCAGTGCCGGGCCCGCATGCGGTCGTTGTGCGGATGGCTTGCCTCACCGGCGTGGCGCGCACGAGAACGTAGGCGCGCAGGCAGCGCGACAGCTCGCCTGCCACATGGGCCTCAAGCGCGTCGTGAGATTCGAAGCAGCGCTCGCGTAGCGTCAGGAAATAGCGTTGCGCGTCTGCCATCTCCAATGTGTATGGGGAATCGCATGGAATCACGAGTTCCAGGACGGCGATCTGCGGGCGCTCATGCATGTCGAGCCAGGCGACTTCATAGTGATTCCAGAGGTCGTAACCGCGCGGCGCGACCGTCGGCGGGGCGGTTTGCCCCGGCGCTCGACGTTGAAATCGCGTGCGGGGAATCGGATGGATGTCGTTGGCTTGGCAGCGCAGCGACGCGGCAGACGTGTTTGCCCCATCCATAGGTGACACGGGATGCGAATCTTGGTGCGTCATGTCGTTCGTCATGTCGTTCGAAGTCTCCGATCGGTCGGTCAGCCACGATATCGTGCGACGTTGCACTTGTTCAATGCGACGATTCTGAAAACAGCTTGGGACTCGCTCGGCATGCCGCATGGGCTTGTTTGACGATGTGCATAACCGTGGCGGCACCGGCATGTCCGATTTTGACCAGCGTGCCCGGCGCCGATGTGGGACGATTCACGCGTTTTCACTCTCTTTGACGGCCGACTGAGCCGTCTTTCCGACCATGCGTTCGTCCGACATTGCTCGTTTGCTGACGCTCTCCGCCATCTGGGGGGCGAGCTTTCTTTTCATGCGTATCATCGTTCCGGTGCTCGGGCCGTTGCCCACGGCGTTCCTGCGTGTGACCCTTGGTGCTGTCGGTATGGCCGTGATCCTGCTTGTGCTGCGCGTGCGTTGGGATTTCAGGGGGCTGCTCGGGCGCGCGATGCTGCTCGGTGTCATCAACTCGGGCATTCCGTTCGCGATGTACTGTCTTGCCGCGCGCGTGCTGCCTGCCGGCTACTCCGCCATTCTCAACGCGACCACGCCGCTCATGGGCGTGATCGTCGGCACACTGTTCTTTCGCGAGCGTCTGAGCGGCGCCAAGGGGCTCGGGGTGTTGCTCGGGCTGGCCGGCGTTGCGGTGCTCACGCGTACCGGACCGGTCACGATGTCGGCGCCGGTGATGATGGGGGCGCTGGCGTGTCTCGTTGCCACCTTCTGCTACGGTCTGGCGGGCTATCTCACCAAGCGCTGGATTACCGAGCGAGGCGGTCTCGACGCCAAGCTCGTCGCGTTCGGCAGCCAATTGGGCGCGGCGGTTGTGTTGCTGCCATTCTTCGGCTACGTGTCGGCGACGTCCGGCATGCCGGGCCCGGTCACCGGCGGTGTCTGGGCTGCGCTGGCCGCGCTCGGCTTTGTTTGCAGCGCAGTGGCTTATATGCTCTTCTTCCGCCTGATCGCGGATCTCGGACCGTTGCGCTCGCTGACCGTGACCTTCCTCATTCCGCCGTTCGGTGTGTTGTGGGGCGCATTATTCCTGAATGAAGCGGTCACCATGGCGCATTTCTTCGGTGGCTGCTTCATCGCGCTGGCCGTGTGGCTTGTGTGTAAGCCGCCCAAGACGGCACCGTCCGCCCGTCGCGCCACGTCTTAACCGCCGCCCACGCCACCCACGCCACCCACGCCACCCACGCCACCCACGCCACCCACGCCACCCACGCCGCTCCCGGCGCTCCCGGCGCTCCCGGCGCTCCCGGCGCAGTCGCCCGTTTTCACACTCGGCATTTCTCCATGCCGGTAGCTTCCGCTACCGGCATTTTTCATCATGCGGAATGGCTTTGCGGTCCGTAAAAATTTGCGCTGCTTGGCACAACAGTGCGATTTCAGGAAGGGAAACATCGTTTCATATTAAGAAATTATTTTGCTATGTATTTGATTAATATAAATAAAAAATATCGTCTTGGACGATGATTCGTTCTGTTGCGTTGCGTGAGAAATCCCTACACTCTTATACAAGACCTGCCGATCTTGAGACGCTGAAAGCGGTCAACCGCAGTCCCGGCGCCGATCAAGCGGCAAAGCGTCACCTTTTTTATTTGTATCGAGAAACCAGGAGAGCACATCATGACGACGCGTCAAGAGCAAGTGAAGCAACTCGAGCAGGACTGGGCGAACAATCCGCGCTGGAAGGGCATCAAGCGTGGCTACTCGGCCGAGGACGTCGTGCGTCTGCGCGGTTCGATCCAGCCGGAGCAAACGCTGGCGCGCCGCGGTGCTGAGCGCCTGTGGAGCATGATCAACGAAGAGCCGTTCGTGAACGCGCTCGGCGCGCTCACCGGCAACCAGGCCATGCAACAGGTCAAGGCCGGGCTCAAGGCCATCTATCTGTCGGGCTGGCAGGTCGCGGGCGACGCCAACGTCGCGGGCGAAATGTACCCCGACCAGTCGCTGTATCCGGCCAACTCGGTGCCGCAAGTCGTGCGCCGCATCAACAACACCTTCACGCGTGCCGACCAGATCCAATGGTCGGAAGGCAAGAATCCGGGCGACGAAGGCTATATCGATTACTTCGCGCCGATCGTGGCCGACGCCGAAGCCGGCTTCGGCGGCGTGCTCAACGCCTTCGAACTGATGAAGGCGATGATCGAAGCGGGCGCCGGTGGCGTGCACTTCGAAGACCAACTCGCTTCCGTCAAGAAATGCGGCCACATGGGCGGCAAGGTGCTCGTGCCGACGCGCGAAGCGGTGGCCAAGCTGGTGGCAGCGCGCCTGGCGGCGGACGTGCTCGGCGTGCCGACCGTTCTGATTGCCCGCACCGATGCCGAAGCGGCGGACCTGATCACTGCTGACGTCGATCCGCTCGATCAGCCGTTCTGCACGGGCGAGCGCACGGTCGAAGGCTTTTACCGCACGCGCAATGGCCTCGATCAGGCCATCGCACGTGGTCTTGCCTACGCACCGTACGTCGATCTGGTGTGGTGCGAGACCGGCAAGCCCGATCTCGAATTCGCCCGGCAGTTTGCCGAGGGCATTCATAAGCACTTCCCGGGCAAGATGCTTTCGTACAACTGCTCGCCGTCGTTCAACTGGAAGAAGAACCTCGACGACGCCACCATCGCCAAGTTCCAGAAGGAACTCGGTGCCATGGGCTACAAGTTCCAGTTCATCACGCTGGCCGGCTTCCACAGCCTGAACTACTCGATGTTCAATCTGGCGCACGGCTATGCCCGCCGTCAGATGAGTGCCTTCGTGGAGTTGCAGGAAGCCGAATTCGCGGCGGCCGACAAGGGCTTCACGGCCGTCAAGCACCAGCGCGAAGTGGGTACGGGCTATTTCGATGCCGTCACGCAAACGATCGAGCGCGATGCGTCGACCACGGCCCTGAAGGGTTCGACGGAGGACGAACAGTTCTTCGACGAAAAGAAGGCGCAGGTCAAGGTCGCCTGACCGGGCGAGGGAGGGCGCGGTGCGCCTGTCGGCGGCGATGCGCGTGGGGGCGCATCGTCAACTGACGGAACGACGTCGCGTCATGATCGCGCGTCCGGCTTATCCGGCCGGGGCGGCCCTGACTGCGGTCCCGTCGCGGTAAGCGCTGCCATGCACGCCTGAACGAGAGAAGGCTCGTGAGCGTATCCCGCTCACGGGCCTTTTTTCATGGGCTGCCGGGTCGACGCCGAACGATCGTCGATCAACGATCAACGATAGACGAGCACCGGAATCTTGGAGTGCACGAGAACGCGCTGCGTCTCGCTGCCGAGCAACACGCTGGTGAGTCCACGCCGGCCGTGCGAGGCCATCAGGATGACGTCGCACCCGTGTCGTTGCGCCGCATCGATGATGCCCAGATAGGGTGCAGGGAACGTGGAACTGTCGCGGTCGAAGGGAACGCCTGCGGCGGCCGCAGCTTCAGCCAGCTTATCGAGATGCGCACACGCCTCGTCGGCAATGCGTTCACTGAATGTCGCTGGCGCTTCCAGCACGTACTCGCTGAACGGCGAGTACGGATACTCCGCGAGGCAGCAATAGCCCGTCACTCTGGCACCGAGTGCACGCGCCAATTCGAGTCCGCCAGTGACAGCCTTTTCGGAGAGTTCCGACCCGTCGGTCGGAATGAGGATGTGGGTAAACAGCATAGGACCTCCCGCAGTTGGCGTTGCTGAACACGCGTTCACAGGCTCGCGCAGGTATCACGGTCTTGCAACCCAGTCCGCTGTTCCGGGCCTTGCGACGCCCCTGGATGCCTTGCGACGCTTCGAAACCTGCCCATCGCCAGCGAACCCTTTGCTTCGATTCTATGGTTTTGGCGCGGCGCAACAACGGGGGCAAACCCGATAACGCCGAGGAATGTGACGGTCTCGCGTTGCCAGCGCTGCAAGTAGCGTGCGCTCCTTGGCGCGTCGACGTCAAAAGAGCAGTTTGCGCGTGTGGCGGCCTTGAATTAGGGACTTCCGATGCCCCTGCGCCGCAAGGGCCTCGTCACTGCATGGGAAACGGGGGCAGACTCAAACGTTTATTGTGTGCCCTGGGTCAGATCGTCTCGCATTGCGATTCCCCGCGCGCCGCATCGTCTTGCCAGTAGACCGAAGTACTTTGGTGGTGCTTGAGAGGGTCGATGAATGGACGAACACGCGGCGGCAGATGGCGGTGCTGCGGGAAGAGGGCATGAATGCCGATGGGCGGGCCGCGAAGTCGTCGAGGACGGTGACGCGTCGACCCGCCCGGATGTCGTCGCCTACCCCCCCACCTCCCACCTCCCGTCATGAACGCCATGAGCGCCATGCGAGGCCTTAGCCGTCCAGGCACCCGTCGTGCCGCACTGCGCCGTCGGTGCATTGCATCGAGCCGTTCGCGCGGAGGGTCACGACCTTGCGCGCCTGCGCGAATGTCCAGCCTCGCTGCGGATTGGCGGTCGATCCGCAGGCGAGGCAGTTGTGACGGGCGAGGTCGGCATCGTCCCATTTCGTTTTGAACGTGGGCTTTGTCTTGTGTGACGCACGGCGCTACACTGACCCTCGACGTATTTGTCCTCGTCTTGCTCGCCCACGATTTGCGTGCCGACGTTGCGCACGCAACGTTGCAGATGCGCTGGCCATTGTTCCCGTGAGGATGCCCATGTCCGCCGACATTCCCAAAGATGCTCCCCGCAACCTGACGAACGATCCACGCGTCCAGACCCTGGCACCGCGCCGCACGCCGCGCGCGCCCGGAAAAGTCATAGAGACGCGCCCGGACGCGCTACGCGGTTTGTACCCGGCGATCGAGCCGTTTGAGCGCGGCATGCTCGAAGTCGGCAATGGGCATCGCATTTACTGGGAGCGGTGCGGCAATCCGCAGGGCAAGCCGGCGGTGTTCCTGCATGGTGGGCCTGGTGGCGGATGTTCCCCGGAGCACCGTCGTCTGTTCGATCCCGCGAAATACTGCATCACCCTGTTCGATCAACGCGGCTGCGGGCGCTCGGTCCCGCATGCGAGTCTTGACCACAACACCACGTGGGATCTGGTCGATGACATCGAGCGCTTGCGTGCCCGATTCGGATATGCACGTTGGCTGGTGTTGGGCGGATCGTGGGGCAGCACGCTGGCACTGGCCTATGCGCAGGCGCACGTCGGGCGTGTGAGCGAATTGATTGTGCGGGGCATTTTCACCGTGCGCCGCGAAGAGTTGCAGTGGTACTACCAGCAGGGGGCGTCGTGGCTGTTTCCGGATCGTTGGGCGTCGTTTCTGGCGCCCATTCCGCTCGAAGAGCGGGGCGATCTGATGCGTGCGTATCGGAAGCGCCTGACCCACCATGACGAGGCGGTGAGAATCGAGGCGGCGCGCGCGTGGAGCATGTGGGAGGGCAGCACCATCACGCTGCTGCCCGACGACAAACTCACCGAGGCGTTTGGCGATCCGCACTACGCGATTGCGTTCGCGCGCATCGAGAACCACTACTTCGTCAACGACGGCTTTCTCGAACCGAATCAATTGATCGATGGCGCGCACCGCTTGCGCGACATTCCGGGCGTGATCGTTCAGGGGCGCTACGACGTGGCCACGCCCGCCCGCACGGCGTGGGAATTGCACAACGCCTGGCCGGAGGCGGATTTTTATTGGGCGTCCGACGCCGGGCATGCCTTCAGCGAGCCCACCATCCTGCATTGGTTGATCGAGGCGACGGATCGGTTTGCGTCGACACCGTAAGGGCATAAAAGCAAAAACCCCGGCGTTGACGATCGACGTCAACTTCCGGGGTTTTCGCAACGCTGTTCAGGACCGCTACGCGAGCGGTCCTGTCGGCGTCAGGCGTTTCAGTCGCCGCGACGCTTGCTGAAGCCGCCGCCGTTGCGATTGCTGTAGCCGCGATCTTGACGCGGTGCGTCGAAGCTGCGGCCGCCGCGATCCTGACGATTGCCGTCGAGCGGGCGCGGCGAGCGACGCTCAAAGCGGTCGGTAGCGCTGCCGTTCGAGAAGCCGTTGCCGGCATTGCCACCGCCATTGTGCTGATGCGCCGCTTGGAAGCCACTGCTTTCACGGCGCTCGAACGGGCTGCCGGCCGGCTTGTTGCCACCAAAGCGCTGACCGCCCTGATAGCCACCACCGTTGCCGCCGTTGCCGCTGCTGTTGCCCCAGCGGCTGCCGCTGTTGCTCTGACCATGGCGCGGCGCGCCGCGGCCTTGCCCCGGACGCTTGCCGGCGGCGCCTGCCTTCGGTGCCGAACGGCGCGGTTCGAAGCCGGCCACGACATTGACCGGCAGCGGTTGACGCGTATAGCGTTCGATGCGACGCACGGCGCCGATTTCAGCGTGTGCGGCCAGGCTCACGGCGACACCGCGACGACCGGCACGGCCCGTACGGCCGATACGGTGGACGTAGTCCTCCGCGAACTTCGGCAGATCGTAGTTGAACACGTGCGTAATGCCCGGCACGTCGATACCGCGTGCGGCGACATCGGTGGCAACCAGCACGCGCACACGACGCTCGCGCAGCGCGCGCAGCGTACGGTTACGCACGCCCTGCGGCATGTCGCCGTGCAGTGCGGCGCTGTCGAAGCCGGCCTGTTCGAGCTGGTCGGCCAGCAGATCCGCGTCGCGCTTGGTCGACGTGAACACGATGGCCTGATCGAGCGAATCGTGGGCGAGCAGGTGCGTAAGCAGGCGATCCTTGTGGGCGCGATCGTCCACATAATGGAGCGTTTGCTCGATGTCCGAATTGGTGCGTTGATCGTTACCGCGCGTGATCTCGATGGTTTCCGGATCGCGCAGCAGACGGCGCGTGATTTCGCCCATGCGGCCGTCGATCGTTGCCGAGAACAGCAGCGTCTGGCGCGACTCGGGCGTGGCGTCGACAATGGTCTGGATGTCGTCGATGAAGCCCATGTCGAGCATGCGATCGGCTTCGTCGAGCACGAGCATCAACAGTTGCGACAGATCGATCTTGCCGCTGGAGATGTGGTCGAGCAGACGGCCCGGCGTTGCCACGATGATCTCGGGCTGCTTGGCCAGCATTTCGAGCTGACGCGGGTAGGGCATGCCGCCCAGAATGCTCACCGTGCGCAGGCGGCGCAGATGCTTGCCGTACGTGTCGGCGGCAGTCGATACCTGTTGTGCCAGCTCACGCGTCGGCGTGAGCACGAGCAGCAGCGGCTGCGCAGCGACGCGACGCACGCGCTGGCCCTTGCGGGGCTTCTCGCCCGGTTCGGCCGGTTGATTGCGCGGGTGGGCTGCCGGGGCGCGGCTGTTCAGCTCGCCGCTGGCTTGCATTTGCGCGAAGCGATGGATGGCCGGCAGCATGAAGGCGGCCGTCTTGCCCGAACCCGTCGGGCTCGACACGAGCAGATCGCGACCGGTGAGCGCGGAGGGAATTGCGCGCTGCTGTACCGGTGTCGGGTGGTTGTAACCCGAGGCGGCGAGTACCGACAGAATGGCCGGGTTCAGGCCGAGTTCGGCGAACGTGGGCTTGCCGTCGTCACTGGGTGCCGTTGCAGCTTCGGTAACAATAGCGTCGACGTTTTCTTCGGACGAAGGGAAGTACGTCTGCGCGAGCGCAGACAGCTTGGAAGTCTGTTCCATGAATCCTCTTGCGGATGGATAAGGTTATGTCGGGGCGTTGGCGCCAATCGGCAAACCCAATTCGTCGCAAGCAGGATGCAAATCGCGGATGGGGCAGAAAGCGGATCGAAATCCGTATCGTAAGCCAGGGACGGCGGCGGGTCGTTCCATCAGGAACGCCAGTACCGGCAAGAACTACAGCGGCTTATCACAGGATTGGGGCAAAACGCGGTTTTTCGCCGCTTTACGGGAAGTCACGTGACGTCCCGCGAAGCGAAGCGCGGATTATATCAGTGTTTCGAGAAAAGTGCACGTTCGGATTTTCACGAGGTGACGCGTGCCGCGCCGGTCCGCGTTGGGTCAGGAGGCGAGCGCGTGGCGTCGGCTCGAGGCGGGCGGCGAGCGATCCCGCTAGGCCGCTCGCCGCCCGCCCGATTACAATGGCGTCATGTCTTCGATTACGCTTCTCGCCCTCGATACCTCGACCGAGTTCTGTTCGGTTGCCGTGTATCGTCACGATCCTGCCAGCGCGGCGCCGGCCCTTGTGGTCGAGCGCCACCTCGATACCGGGCCGGTCTCCAGTACCCATATTCTGCCTGCCGTGCGTGATGTGCTGCACGAGGCCGGCCTGACGCTTGCCGACTGCGATGCCGTTGCCTTTGGCGCCGGGCCGGGTTCATTTACCGGATTGCGTACGGCGTGCGGCGTTGCCCAGGGGCTGGCCTTTGGCGCCTCACTGCCGGTGGTGCCGGTCGGCACGCTGGTCGCCTGTGCCGAAGCGGCGCGTGCGTCGCGCGTTGGCGTGCAACGGGTACTCGTCGCGCTCGATGCGCGCATGAACGAGGCTTACTGGGCCGATTACGCCTGGGACGCCGTCGCTGGCGATTGGCGCGAAGTTCGAGCGCCGTCGCTCGACGCCGCCGAAGCGGTGCCTGCACCCGATGCCGAATTCGTCCTTGCGGGGAATGCCGCGCTGGCGTTTGGCGAGCGTTTGCAGGTGAGTGCACAGGCACACGCGGTGCTGGCCGATGCCATGCCGCGCGCCCGCTATGTCGTGGCGTTGGCGGCACGCGCCTTTGCGCGCGGCGAAGCGATTCCCGCCGATCAGGCCATGCCGGTCTACATCCGCAACAAAGTGGCGCAAACGACCGCCGAGCGCGAGGCGATCAGGCAAGCTGCAGCGCAGACCGTCGGCAAGGGGGCGCGCTGATGCGCCAGAGCGGGCCGAACCATTATTCACCGATGACGCTGGCCGATCTCGACGAGGTCGTCGCCGTCGAAGTGCGCGCGTACCCGTTTCCGTGGACCCGCCAGAACTTCGCCGATTCGCTCGGTGCCGGGCATCAGGGGGTCTGCCTGCGCGCCGTCGATGGCACGCTGCTGGGCTATTTCCTGCTGATGCCGGTCGTGGACGAATCGCATTTGCTCAACGTGTGCGTAGTCCCCGAAATGCAGGGCAACGGCCTGGGTGTGCAGTTGCTGCAGGAAGTCGTGCGCGTCTCGCGTGCGCAAGGCATGGGCGGGGTGTTGCTGGAAGTGCGCCCGTCGAACCTGCGGGCGTTGCGCGTCTATGAACGTTTCGGCTTCGAGCAGATCGGCCGGCGCAAGGAATATTATCCGGCGAGCGGGCGTCGTGAAGACGCTATTGTGATGCGCCTGTCGTGGGAGACCGATCGTGCCGTGGCCTAAAGCGATTCTGGAGGAGTTTGGGCTCTGGCCGGTGTGGATGTCCCACGAGACGGCGACCCAGGCGGCGAATGCCGCTGCCGAGGTGGAAATGGAGGCTGTGGCGCACGCCGACGCGCCAACGCTCGGTACGCTCGGTACGCTCAGTGATGCGGCGGCCCCTCGCGTTGGGGCGTCTGCCGACGACTCGCCGCCATGGGAGGTGACGCCCTTCGATGCCTCGAGCGCGGCGCGACCCGCTGGGCGGGCCGCAACATCCGACGCGCTGCCCGTGACCCCGGTCCGTCGTAACGCGGCGCCGCCAGCCGCGCCGCGCGGGGACGACCGGGTTGCGGGGGATCTGCCGCCCGACGACGTGCCAATGTGGCTCGATAGCGAGGGCAACGGCGATGGCGATGCGGCTGCCGATGCCGCGCTGTGGTCGATCGTGCGCGACGCGGGCGACGCCGATGTGCCGTCGCGTCCGGCATTGCCGGGCGTCGAGACGCTGGATTGGGAGGCGCTCACGGAGCGTGTTGCCAATTGCCGCCTGTGCGGTTTGTGCGAGAAGCGTACGCAGACGGTTTTCGGCGTAGGCGATCGCGAAGCCGACTGGCTGCTCGTGGGCGAAGCGCCGGGGCAGCAGGAGGACTTGCGGGGCGAGCCGTTCGTCGGTCAGGCCGGCAAGCTGCTCGACAACATGCTGCGCGCGGTGACGTTGCAGCGCGGGGAGAACGTATATATCGCGAACGTGCTCAAGTGCCGCCCGCCGAACAACCGCGATCCGCAGGCGGACGAAGTGGCGAGCTGCGAGCCGTATCTGAAGCGTCAGGTTGCGCTGCTCAAGCCGCGCGTGATCGTGGTGATGGGGCGCTTCGCGGCGCAGAGTGTGTTGCGTACGCAGGCGAGCATCGCCAGCTTGCGTGGACGAGTGCATGAATACGAGGGGGTACCGGTGATCGTGACTTACCATCCGGCCTATCTCTTGCGCAGCTTGCCCGACAAGGCCCGGGCCTGGACGGATTGGTGCCTGGCGCGGGCTACCTACGAGGCAGTGTGCGAATCGACTCCGGCCAACAAGCCTACGGCGAACTGATCGAGACATTGCGCGAGGCGCCGGTGCGCGACCTCGCGTGGCTGCTGCTGTCCGCCGACTTGCTCAGTGCGGCCCGTTTCCCGGCGGCACTGGCGCATTTCGACGGTCTGCAGGCGGCGGTCGATGCGCCGACCGATCCCGTCGCTGCGGCGCCAGGTGTTGCGCCCGCAAGGCTTTCCGGCGTTTGCGAACCCGTCTTTCATTCTCGAATCCTGCATGACTGGCTGCTCGCGTGCGACGCCGACGCGGCGCCGTTGCGTGCGTTTCTCGCGCGTGGCGAAAGCAACCGGCTGGGCCGCTACGCGGAGCAGTTGCTGCACTTCGCATTGCTGCACAGCCCTCGGTTCAATGTGCTTGCCGCAGGCCTGCAAGTGCGCGACGCCCGGCGCGGGAACATGACGCTCGGCGAGTATGATTTCTTGCTGGAGCGTCGCGCCGACCGTCAATTGTTGCATTGGGAGTTGGCGGTAAAGCTATACCTGTTCGTGCCGAGCGCGACGCCGTCGCCCATGCTTGACGAGCGTGCCATTCAATTTCATTGGCTTGGGCCGAACCTGGCCGACAGTCTGGCGGACAAGGTGGCGCGCTTGCTCGGACATCAACTGCAACTAACGACCGTTGACGCCGCGCGTAGTGCCTTGCCTGCTGTGGGGCCATGGTTGGCGCAAGTCTATTTGAAGGGGTGGCTGTTCCATCCGCTCACACAGCGCGGGCGGTTGCCGCAGGTCGTGTCCGATTCGCACGGCCGAGGCTGGTGGGCGACGCTCGACGAGTGGTGGGCGCACGCGCACTCGTCGCAGCACACGCAGGCTGACCATGACCAGCGCGATCGGATGTGGGCGCTACTGCCGCGTGGGCGTTGGCTCGCGCCTGCACGCGTTGGCGATTCGGCGGCGTTATCGTTGGCGGCGATACATGCCCATATCGAAACGCATTGGCGCGAACGCGGTGTTGCCGAGCCGTTGCTGATCGTGTCGTTGACGCGGCGCGCCGGCGAGGGCGATTGGTTCGAATGCGAGCGCGGATTTATCGTGCCGGACTACTGGGCGCCGCGTGCCCGGCATCGTATCGAGGAATTGCGCGAACGGGCGGACGCGGCTGCGCGCCGCAAGCTCGCACGTAACGTCGACGACGGTGCACCGTCAGGCCGATCCGACTGATCCGACTGATCCGACTGATCCGACTGATCCGACCGATCCGACCGATCCGACCGATCCGACCGATCCGACCGATCCGACCGATCCGGCATGACACGCATACCCGTTCCGCCTCAATCCTTGGGCCAGAGCGCGTGGAAGTGATGCACGGGGCCGATGCCATGGCCGACGTGCAGTGTGTCGCTGGCTGCGAGCGCGCCGTTGAGATAAGCCTTGGCGTCGCGCACGGTGTCTGGCCAGTCGTTGCGGCGCGGGCGCAACGCAGCCAGCGCAGCGGAGAGCGTGCAACCGGTGCCGTGGGTGTTGTGAACCGCGAGGCGCGCTGCGTTGAAGCGTTCGACCCCGTCGGCGCTCACGAGCCAGTCCGGACTCAGATCGCTGGCCAGATGGCCGCCCTTGACCAGTACGTTGCGAGCGCCCAACGCGCGTAGCGCGTGCGCCTGCTGCGCCATCTCGTCTTCGTCGGTCGCCGGCGCAACGCCTAGCAACGCTGCCGCTTCCGGCAGGTTCGGTGTAATCAGATCTGCCAGCGGCAGCAGCTCGTCGCGCAATGCGGCGACGGCGTCTGGCAGCAGCAGCGCGTGACCGCTCTTCGAAATCATCACCGTATCGAGCACGACGAATCGCGGTTGGTAGCGACGCAATGCGGCGGCAACCGCACGTACGATCTCGGCGTTGGCAAGCATGCCGAGCTTGACGGCGTCGACCTCTAGATCCTGAAAAACGGCGTCCATTTGCGCGGTAACGAAGTTCGCGGGCGGCGTGTGGATGCCGGTAACGCCTTGCGTATTTTGCGCGGTGAGGGCCGTAATCACGCTGGCGCCGTAGGCGCCAAGTGCGGAGAACGTCTTGAGGTCGGCCTGGATGCCCGCGCCACCACTGGGATCCGAGCCGGCAATGGTGAGCGCAATGGGGGGCGACGCCTGACGCGAGTTCATATCAATGCTTGACTTCGCCAATGAGCGCGACCGAATCGAACTCGCGCTGATTGGCCTGGTGACGCTTCATCACAAGCCACATCGTGCCCGACACAAACACGCCGAACAAGATGATGACGACCCCGACCGGCACGTTGTACCAGATCAGCAGTGCGTAGAGGCACAGCATGATGAGCACGGAAAGGTTCTCGTTGAAATTCTGTACGGCGATGGAATGGCCGGCCGAGAGCAGCACGTGACCTCGGTGCTGCAGCAGGGCGTTCATCGGCACCACGAAGAAGCCCGCGAGGGCGCCGACGATGATGAGGAAGACGTACGCGACGATCAGGTACAGCGGCACCTTCCAGTCGGCCCCATACGTCAGCAGATCCTTCGAGAAGAAGGCCATCGCCATCACCGCGATGCCCATGGCGATGCCAACGGGCAGCACTGAGAGCGAGCGTTTGAGCGGAATGCGCGAGGCGGCCGCGATCGCACCGATGGCCACGCCGACGGCCGACACCGCCTGCAGGATCGCGCCTTCGGACAGGGTCATGCCAAGCGCCTTTTCAGCCCAGCGCAGCACGATGAATTGCAGCGTCGCCCCCGCCCCCCAGAACAGCGTCGTGACGGCAAGCGAGATCTGCCCCAGTTTGTCGCGCCACAGCGTGACGAAGCAGTCGGCAAAATCGGAGACGAGCTTGATCGGATTATGTTGCTGACGGGCGTACCGCGCGCCCGTGTCGGGGATACGCAGATTGAACAGCGCGGCAATCACATAAATGCCCATGATGATCACCATCGAGGCCATGGCCGGCGAATTGATTGCCTCTGGCGTGCGTTGGAGCACCCATTCCGAAATGTGCGGACTGATCAATGTGCCGCCGAGGACGGTGCCGAGAATGATCGAGCTGACGGTGAGTCCTTCGATCCAGCCGTTGGCCGCGACCAGTTTCTCGGCCGGCAGCAATTCGGTCAGAATGCCGTATTTCGCGGGTGAGTAGGCTGCCGCGCCGAAGCCCACGACGCCATAGGCGATCAACGGGTGCGAGCCGAACAGCATCATCAAGCAGCCTGCGACCTTGATCGAGTTGCTGACGAACATGACCTTGCCCTTGGGCATTGAGTCTGCGAAGGCTCCGACGTAGGCGGCGAGAATGACATACGAGAGCACGAAGAAGAGCTTGAGCAGCGGGGTCATCCACTGCGGGGAATGCAAATCTTTGAGGAGCGCGATTGCGGCGATGAGCAATGCATTGTCGGCCAGCGACGAAAAAAACTGCGCGGCCATGATGGTGTAAAAGCCTTTCTTCATCGGTACTTGAGTCGATCCCGTGCGGCGTAAAACTTGCGTGTCTCGGTTGTCGGAATCCGCGGTGCCCCAAGGGGCTCCCATACGGGATGAAACCGGGCTTAAACACAGGGGTATCTGCGCGCTTTGGTCGTTCAACTGTCGCTAATCGACCGTATATTCGGTCTTGATGCCCCCGCAATGGGCGCCCGTTCGCCCTCGGTCTGAGACCGGTCTTGTTATCGGGATAAAGATTTCGGCAAAACAAGTTGTGCGCACGGCTTTATAACACGAAAATATGCCGATGCGTTATGCCGCCGGCCTGTCCCGGCGAGCGTCTCCTCCGATTCCGTATCCGCTTATGCCTCGTCCAATCAAAGTCTCGATTCATACCGCCGCACTGGCCCACAATCTCGATATCGCCCGTCGTCGCGCACCCAACGCCAAGGTGTGGGCCGTGGTCAAGGCCAACGCCTACGGGCATGGCATTGAAAACGCCTATCCCGGATTGCGTGACGCCGACGGTTTCGGCCTGCTCGACCTCGACGAGGCCGTGCGCCTGCGTGAGCTCGGCTGGGCCGGTCCCATCTTGCTCCTCGAAGGCTTCTTCAAGCCCGAGGACCTGGCGGTCGTCGACAAGTATGGGCTAACGACCACCGTGCACAGCGACGACCAGTTGCGCATGCTGGAGACAACTCGACTGAGCAAGCCGCTCAATCTCCAGCTCAAGATGAACTCCGGAATGAACCGTCTCGGTTTCGCACCTGAGCGTTTTCGCGCGGCGTGGGAACGTGCCCGTGCGATTGCCGGTGTGAGTCAGATCGTTCTGATGACCCACTTTTCCGATGCCGACGGCCCGCGCGGCATTGCGCATCAGATGGAGGCGTTCGAGCGAGGCGCGCGCGACGTGCCCGGCGAGCGTAGCCTTGCCAACTCGGCAGCCACGCTGTTCCATCCGGAAGCGCACGGCGCCTGGGTCCGGCCGGGCATCATGCTCTATGGATCGTCGCCGAAAGGCCTCGAGGTCCCGGCGGCAGATCTCGATCTGCAACCGACCATGACGCTCGAAGCCGAACTGATCGGCATCCAGGAAGTGCCGGCGGGCGCCACAGTGGGCTACGGCAGCCTGTTTACCGCCGAGACGCCGATGCGCGTGGGCACGGTCGCATGCGGTTATGCCGATGGCTATCCGCGGGTGGCCCCCACGGGCACCCCCGTACTCGTCGACGGTGTGCGAACGCGCACGGTGGGCCGTGTGTCGATGGACATGCTGGCCGTCGACCTTACGCCGGTGCCGCAGGCGCGCGTCGGTACGTCCGTCACGTTGTGGGGCCGGGGTCTATGCATCGACGAGGTCGCGGCGTCGGCCGGCACGCTCGGCTACGAGCTGATGTGTGCCGTGGCACGCCGCGTGCCAGTGCACGCGAACTAAGCATCAAGAACAGGATCGCGCCGCATGGCCAAAGCCAAGACTGTCTACATCTGTACCGAGTGTGGCGGACAGACGCCCAAATGGGCGGGCCAATGTCCTCACTGCAACGGCTGGAATTCGCTCGTCGAGTCGGTGGCGCAGACGTCGACCGGTCATCGATACCAGGCGCTCGCCAAGAGCACGCCGGTGCGCAAACTGGCGGAGATCGAGGCGGCCGATGTGCCGCGTTTTTCCAGCGGTGTGAGTGAATTCGATCGCGTGCTTGGCGGCGGTCTGGTGGCGGGCGGTGTGGTGCTGATTGGCGGCGATCCCGGCATCGGCAAGTCGACGCTGCTGCTCCAGTCGCTCGCACACCTGGCGCGCGAACGGCGCGCGCTCTATGTCAGCGGCGAAGAATCGGGGGCGCAGATCGCGTTGCGCGCGCAACGGCTGGGCCTGGGGGCTGCGGGAGACGGCGGCGACCTTGACCTTCTCGCGGAAATTCAGCTCGAGAAGATTCTTGGCGCCATCGAGTCGGAAAAGCCCGACGTCGTCGTGATCGACTCGATCCAGACGATCTATTCCGAAGCGCTCAGTTCGGCACCCGGTTCGGTCGCGCAGGTGCGCGAATGCGCGGCGCAGTTGACCCGAAGCGCGAAGCAGACCGGTGTGACCGTGATCCTTGTCGGTCATGTGACCAAGGAAGGCAGTCTCGCGGGTCCCCGCGTGCTCGAACACATCGTCGATACGGTGCTGTATTTCGAGGGCGATACGCACTCATCGTACCGTTTGGTGCGGGCGTTCAAGAATCGTTTCGGGGCTGTCAACGAGCTGGGCGTGTTTGCGATGACGGAGAAGGGCTTGCGCGGTGTGGCGAATCCGTCGGCGTTGTTTCTTTCGCAGCACGAGCAAAGCGTGCCCGGTTCATGCGTGCTCGTAACGCAGGAGGGTACGCGGCCGCTGCTCGTCGAGGTGCAGGCGCTGGTCGACACGGCGCAGGTGCCCAATCCGCGGCGTCTGGCGGTCGGGCTCGAGCAGAACCGGCTGGCGATGTTGCTCGCGGTGATGCATCGCCATGCGGGCATCGCGTGTTTCGATCAGGACGTTTTTCTCAATGCCGTCGGCGGCGTGAAGATCTCTGAGCCTGCTGCCGATTTGGCGGTGTTGCTGGCGATTCATTCGTCGCTGCGCAACAAACCGTTGCCGCGCGGCATCGTGGCGTTTGGCGAGGTAGGTCTGGCAGGCGAAATCCGGCCGAGCCCGCGCGGTCAGGATCGCCTCAAGGAAGCGGCCAAGCTTGGCTTTTCGATCGCGATCATTCCGAAGGCGAATGCGCCGAAGCAGCCCATCGATGGTCTCGAAGTCCACGCGGTCGACCGCCTGGAGCATGCGATTGCCGTGGTGGCGGGATTGTAGCCGCGCTCTGCGGGCGGCATGCAGCATGCGGCATGCGGCATTGAAGCGAAAAGCCCGGTCCACAATTGGCCGGGCTTTTCGCTTGGCAGATCGCGACGACAGAATCGCACCGCACGCACCGAACGCACCGAACGCACCGAACGCACCGAACGCACCGAACGCACCGAACGCACCGAACGCACTGTACGTGCTTCAGGCGATTTGCTCGAGCGCTTCCTGGGCTTCGAGCCATTCGGACTCGATATCCGAGAGTTTGGCCGTGATGTCCACCTGTTGCTTCAGGCTTTCGGTCAGCAAGGTCTTCTTCGCGTCTTCATAGGTGCTGCTGTCGGCGAGAATGGCGTCGAGCCGCGCTTTTTCGTCCGAAAGCTTCGCCATCGACTGCTCGAGCTTCTCGATCTTTCTTTGCAACGGCTTGCGTAGTTGCGACAGCCGTTGACGCGCTTGCGCTTCAGCGCGCTTCTGATCTTTGCGATTGACGCCATCGCTGCCATCGCTGCGATCGGCACCGTCGCCGTTGTCGCCACCGCCACTGGCTTCGCGCGCCGCAGCCCGTTGGTCGGCCGCGTGTTGCAACAGCCAGTCGCGGTAGTCGTCGAGGTCGCCGTCAAACGGCTTCACTTCGCCGCCGGCCACCAGGAGGAATTGATCCGTGGTCGCGCGCAGCAGGTGCCGGTCGTGCGAGACGAGAATCAACGTGCCGTCGAATTGCGCGAGGGCGATCGTGAGCGCATGGCGCGTTTCGAGGTCCAGGTGGTTGGTCGGTTCGTCGAGCAGCAGCAGGTTCGGCTTGCGCCAAATGATGAGCGCCAGCGCCAGACGCGCCTTCTCGCCACCGGAGAACGGGGCAATCGACGACGTTGCCATGTCGCCGCGAAAGTTGAATCCGCCGAGAAAATCGCGCAGTTCCTGCTCGCGCGTATCGGGGGCGAGACGCTGTAAATGCTGCAACGGCGAATCGTCGTGGCGCAGCGTTTCGACCTGATGCTGCGCAAAGTAACCGATCTGCAGTCCCTTGCCGGTCTTGACCGAGCCGGCAAGCGGTGCAAGCGTGCCGGCGAGCGTTTTGATGAGTGTCGATTTGCCCTGGCCGTTGGCGCCAAGCAGGCCGATGCGTTGCTCATTCTGCACCGACATCGTGACCTGCGGCAGTATCACCTTGTCGCTGCCGTCGTCGAGCGGATACCCGCAACGCACGGCATCGAGCACGAGCATCGGGTTCGGCGCACTGGCGGCCGGGCGGAACTCGAACGTGAACGGCGACGCGATATGGGCCGGCGCGATACGCTCCATTTTTTCGAGCGCCTTCATGCGGCTCTGCGCTTGACGTGCCTTCGTCGCCTTCGCCTTGAAGCGCGTGATGAACGACTCCAGATGGGCGATCGTCTTCTGCTGCTTGTCGAATGCGCTTTGCTGCAGCGTCAGTTGCTGAGCGCGCAGGATTTCGAACTGGCTGTAATTGCCGCCGTAACGCTTGATCTGCTGATTCTCGATATGCAGGGTGACGTTGCAGACCTCGTCGAGAAACTCCCGATCGTGCGAAATGACGACGAGCGTGCCTGGGTAGCGCTTGAGCCAGTCTTCGAGCCAAACGATGGCGTCGAGATCCAGGTGGTTGGTCGGTTCGTCGAGCAGCAGCAGATCGGACGGGCACATCAGCGCCTGCGCCAGATTCAGGCGCATGCGCCATCCGCCCGAGAAGCTGGCAACGGGCAACTGCGTCTGCGCCAGCGTGAAACCGAGGCCGAGCAGCAGCGCTTCGCCACGCGCGGGGGCAGTGTAACCGTCGGCGTCGGCAAAGGCGGTGTGGGCTTCCGCCTGCGCATGGCCGTCGTGCGCCGTCTCGGCGGCGACGATGGCCGCTTCGATTTCGCGCAGGCGCGTGTCGCCGTCGAGCACATAGTCCAGCGCAGTACGCTCGACCGCGGGCGTTTCCTGCATCACATGCGCGATGCGCCAGCGACTGGGCACGAAGACGTCGCCGCCATCGGCGTGCAACTGAGCGCGCAACAGCGCGAAGAGGGTCGACTTGCCTGCGCCGTTGGCGCCGACGAGGCCGACGCGCTCGCCCGGATTGAGCGTAACGGAGGTGTCCTCGAAGAGCGGCTTGGTGCCGCGTGCGAGGGTAAGGTGTTCGAATCTGATCACGAAAAAGGCCGTGGGGAGAGCGGATCGGTGCGTCCTTGGCGAGCGCGGCAAGCATGCGCCGCTGACCGGATGACGATCGGACAGCGCATGCATCGAAACCCGTGCACGGGGACGGCAAAACCGGCATTTTACCGGTCTGTCGACGCGAAGGCGACGTGCGCGCCGATGCGCCTACAGAATTGGGGCGAAAAGTCGCGCCACACGCATCGCAATCTGACGCCATTTCGGAATTGCCCGAGCCTCGTCCTTTTGCAGCAGGGTGGCATGCTCGAAGTCGCGTGTGAGCATTTGCGCGACGTCCTCGGCGAAGGTGCGATCGAGCGTCAACAGCATGATTTCGAAATTGAGGCGGAACGACCGGTTGTCGAGGTTGGCGCTGCCGACGGCGGCCGCACGGTCGTCGATCAGCACGACTTTCTGGTGAATGAACCCGTGTCGGTACCGGTAGACGTTGATGCCGTTGCGAGCGGCTTCGAGCGCATACGATGTGGTGGCTTCGAATACCACGCGGTGATCGGCCCGGTCGGGGATCAGAATGCGTACGTCCACACCGCGCAACACGGCCAGGCGCAGCGCGGAGAACACCGCTTCGTCGGGCACGAAATAAGGCGTGGTGAGCCACACCCGTTCCTGCGCGGCGTTGATGACGGTGACGAAGAAGAGCGACGACGTCTCGAGGCGGTCGGCCGGGCCGCTCGGCACCACCTGACAGTGCATGTCCTCCTCGGAGGTGGCCGGCTCACGGTTCAGCTCGGGGACTGAGCCCGTGCTCCAATGCCAGTCTTCGGCGAACGCGCGCTGAATGCCGAGCACCACCGGTCCACGTACCGAAATGTGCGTGTCGCGCCAGGGCGCGAGCGGCGGTTTCTCACCGAGATATTCGACCCCGACGTTGTGTCCGCCAATGAAGGCTTCGACGCCATCGATCACCACGATCTTGCGGTGATTGCGAAAGTTGAGCTGAAAGCGATTGACGAAGATTCCGCGCCGGGCGGCTGTGAACTCATGCACCTGTACACCGCCTTGGCGCAGCGTCTCGCAATAGCTGCGCGGCAGATCGTGGCTGCCGATGCGGTCGTACAGAAAGTAGACCTTCACACCGGTCGCGGCGCGCGCCAGCAGCCGCGCGGACAGGGCGCGTCCGAGCGCATCGTCCTTGACGATGAAAAACTGCACGATGATGTAGTCGCGCGCGCGGTCGATCGCGGCGAAGATGGCGTCGAACGTGGCGCGGCCATTCACCAGCAGCCGTACGCGATTGCCCGCAACGAACGACATACCCGTCATCGCCGTGAGCGCGGCGAACTCCGGGTGGGCGTCCACGGCGACGGGCGGCTCGTCGCCCCAGTGGGCCTCGCCGATGCGCGATTGCATCGCCTGATTGCAGGCGCGACGTGCTTCTACGTAGCCGATGAACTTCGAGCTGCCGAGGAACAGATAGGGGATGAGCGTGAGGTAGGGCATTGTCACGAGCGACACTGCCCAGGCCACGGCGCCTTGCGACGTTCGTACCGTCAGAACGGCATGAATCGCGGCGATCACCCCCAGTGCATGGATACAGGCGACGGCAAAGCCGACGTCGAGCCAATTGAGCGCCATGACGAACCCTCTTCCTCCATGCGATGAGTCGCGCAGACCCGGGAACCCGAGTGTAACCGGGGTGCGTGAACTTAAGCGAGGGCTCTCTACAACGCGCGCGCCCTGAGGGGGTTATGGCAGGTCGGCGGCCTGCACCAGAAAGACCATGTCGTCGCCTGCGCTCGTGGCCAGCCACGTCATAGGCAGATCGGGGAACGCGGCTTCGACGAAGCGGCGTTCATTGCCGATTTCGACGACCAGAATGCCGTGATCGGTCAAATGCTCGCGTGCTCCGGCAATGATGCGTCGAACCACGTCCATACCGTCGTCGCCCCCCGCCAGCGCGAGACGCGGCTCGTGACGATACTCGGCCGGCAGCGCTTGCATCGAGCCTTCGTTCACGTACGGCGGATTGGTCAAGATGACGTCATAGCGCTTACCCGAGGGCAGCGGCGCGTACAGGTCGCCCAAGCACAGCGCGATGCGGTCTTCGAGGCCGTAGTCGGCCACGTTGATCTTCGCCACGGCCAAGGCGTCTGGCGAAATGTCGACAGCATCGATCTGCGCGGCCGGGAAGGTCTCGGCGGCGAGAATCGCAAGACAGCCTGAGCCGGTGCACAGTTCGAGGACCTCGGCGACGTCATCGGCGTGATCGACCCACGGCTGCAATGCATCTTCGAGCAGTTCGCCCACGAACGAGCGCGGCACGATGACGCGCTCGTCCACGTAAAACCGGTGGCCGTGCATCCACGCTTCGTTCGTGATGTAAGACGCCGGCACGCGTTCGCCCGCACGGCGGTTGATGACAGACAGCGCTCGTTCGATTTCCTCGGGCAGCAAGCGTGCGTCGAGAAACGGATCGAGCGTATCGATGGGCAGGTGTAGCGTATGCAGTAGCAGATACGCGGCCTCGTCGTATGCCGTGGCCGTACCGTGCCCGAAAGCCAGTTCGGCTTCCGTAAAACGCGAGACGGCGTAACGCAGCAGATCGCGCAACGTCTGGAAAGGGTGCGGCGCTTGAAGGGTCATGGTGAGTGTCTCGCGCGCCTTATGCCACCAGACGTGTCAACACGCCGCGGTAAATATTCTTGAGTGGCTCGATATCGGCAATCGCAATGTGTTCGTCGATCTTGTGAATGCTGGCGTTGCATGGGCCGAATTCGATGACCTGCGGACAGATCCGCGCGATGAAGCGCCCGTCGGACGTGCCGCCTGTTGTCGAGAGTTCGGTCTCGAGGCCCGTTTCCTCGCGGATGGCGCTCGTAAGGGCTTCTGACAGGTCGCCGCGCGGTGTGAGAAACGGCTGGCCGCTGATCGACCACTCGAGCGTGTAGGTCAGACCGTGACGGTCGAGCACCTCGTGCACGCGCTTCTGGAGGTCGTCGGACGTGCTGGCCGTCGAAAAGCGGAAGTTGAACATCACCATCAACTCGCCGGGAATGATGTTGGTTGCCCCCGTGCCCGCGTGAATGTTCGAGATTTGCCAAGTCGTGGGCGGGAAATACTCGTTGCCGTTGTCCCACACGGTTTGTGTCAGCTCGGCGAGTGCCGGTGCGAACACATGCGTCGGGTTCTTCGCGAGATGCGGATAGGCAATGTGGCCCTGCACGCCTTTGATGACGAGCTTGCCCGACATCGACCCGCGACGGCCGTTCTTGACCATGTCGCCCAGACGCTGACTCGACGTCGGCTCACCGACCAGACAGTAATCCAGCCGTTCGCCACGCGCGCTCAGTGCCTCAACGACTTTCACGGTGCCGTCGGTGGCGGGCCCTTCTTCGTCGCTGGTCAGCAAAAAGCCGATGGCGCCGGCGTGATCCGGGTGCCGGGCGACGAATTCCTCCGACGCGACCACGAACGCCGCCAGCGACGTTTTCATGTCGGCGGCGCCGCGCCCGTACAGCATGCCGTCGCGATGTGTCGGGGCGAACGGGTCCGAATGCCATTGCTCGAGCGGACCGGTCGGAACCACGTCCGTATGGCCTGCGAAGACGAGCAGTTTTGCGTCGGTGCCGCGCGATCCGCGCTTGACCGCCCACAGGTTGGTCACGCCGTTCGACGCGAGGGTCTCGCACGCGAAGCCGATGGCCTCGAGGCGGCGCGCCAGAATGGTTTGGCAATCGCGGTCTTCGGGCGTCACCGAATGACGGGCGATCAGTTGCTCGGTAAGTGCCAGCGTGGCGCCTTGGGAGGAAGTCATGAAATCAGAATCGTGAAGCGTAGCTATCGGGCGTGAAGCCCACGGAAACCTTGCCGCCGGCGACCAGCACCGGACGCTTGATGAGCGACGGATGGTCGATCATCAGGGAGCGGGCCACCGACTCGTCGGCCGCGGCCGTCTGTTGTTCCGGCGAGAGTTTGCGCCACGTCGTGCCCTTGCGGTTGAGCAGCGTGGTCAGCGGCACCTGGGCGAGCCAGGTGTCCAGCAGTGCGTCGTTCACGCCCGCCTTTTTGAAGTCGTGAAAATCGTACGCTACGCCGTGCTCGTCGAGCCACGTGCGCGCCTTCTTCACGGTATCGCAGTTGGGAATGCCATACAGCACGGCCGTCATCGCCTGAACTCCTGAGGTCGCGATTGCAAAAATCGAGGCGATGACGCCGCTCCAACGGCTGCGCCGCCGCCTCGGGTGCTACGCCGCTTTATTCGCCGCGCAGCAGGTCGTTGATGGCGGTCTTGGCGCGCGTTTGCGCATCGACCTTCTTCACGATCACGGCGCAGTACAGGCTGTACTTGCCGTCTTTCGAGGGCAGGTTGCCCGGCACGACGACCGACCCCGCCGGCACGCGGCCATAGTGCACTTCACCGGTTTCGCGATCGTAGATCTTGGTCGACTGCCCCAGGTAGACGCCCATCGAGATCACCGAATTTTCCTCGACGATCACGCCTTCCACGACTTCCGAACGCGCGCCGATGAAGCAGTTGTCTTCGATGATGACCGGGTTGGCTTGCAGCGGCTCAAGCACCCCGCCGATACCGACGCCACCCGAGAGGTGCACGTTCTTGCCGATCTGGGCGCACGAACCGACCGTCGCCCACGTGTCGACCATCGTGCCTTCGTCGACGTAAGCGCCGATGTTGGTGTACGACGGCATCAGCACGACATTCTTGCCGATGAACGCACCGCGACGCGCCACGGCCGGGGGCACCACGCGGAAGCCGCCGCGTGCGAAGTCTTCGGCGGTGTAGTTGGCGAACTTGCTCGGCACCTTGTCGTAGAACTGGCTGAAGCCGCCGGCGGGCATCACGGCATTGTCTTCGAGGCGGAACGAGAGCAGCACGGCCTTCTTGACCCACTGGTTGACGATCCAATGGCCGTCGTGCTTCTGGGCCACGCGCAGGGCACCCTGGTCCAGTTCGGCGATGACGTGGGCGACGGCCTCACGCACCTCGGCAGGCGCCGACTTGGCCGAGATCTCGGCACGGTTTTCCCAGGCTTGGTCGATGATGGTTTGCAATTGTTGCGACATGGCGAGAATCGGTTGCGATAAGGATTAAAGGGATTGGCAGAACTGCACGATGCGCTGGGCGCCTTCGGTGCATTCGTCGACATCGGCCACGAGGGCGATGCGCACGTAGTTCTCGCCCGGATGGGTGCCGTGCGCCGCACGGCCCAGATACGATCCGGGCAGTACGGCCACATTGTATTGCGCCAGCAACTGGCGCGTGAATTCGGTGTCGGACAGGCCGGTTCTGGTGTCGACCCTGGCCCAAAGATAGAAGCCGGCGTCCGGCAACCGGACGTCGAGCACTTCGGCGAGCATCGGCGTGACCGTCTGGAACTTCTTCACGTACTTGCTGCGGTTCAGTCGCACGTGGGCTTCGTCGTTCCATGCGGCGACGCTTGCCGCCTGCACGGCCGGGCTCATGGCACAACCATGATACGTACGGTACAGCAGGAATTTCCTGAGGATGGCGGCGTCGCCTGCCACGAAGCCCGAGCGCATGCCCGGCACGTTCGAGCGCTTCGAAAGACTGGAGAACACGACCAGACGTTCGAAGCCGCGTCCGAGTTGCTGAGCGGCCGCGAGACCGCCCAGCGGAGCGTGCTCTTCGTCAAAGTAGATCTCGGAATAGCACTCGTCGGACGCAATCACGAACCCGTACTCGTCCGAGAGTTCGAACAGGCGCTTCCAGTCGGCGAGGCTCAGGACGGCACCGGTCGGATTGCCCGGCGAGCAAAGGTAGACGAGTTGCACGTCGCGCCAGACGTCAGCCGGCACGGCATCGTAATTGGGGGCGAAGTTGCGTTCGGGATCGCTGTCGGCGTAGTAAGGCGTGGCACCCGCAAGCAGCGTTGCGCCTTCGTAGATCTGATAGAACGGGTTCGGGCACAGCACGCGCGCGCCAGGCTTGCTGCCGTCGACGACCGCCTGTGCGAACGAAAACAGTGCCTCGCGCGAGCCCGTGACCGGCAGCACTTCGGTCGCGGGGTTCACGTTGGGCAGCGCGTAGCGACGCTCCAGCCACTGCGCGATCGACGCGCGCAGCGGCTCGCCACCGGCGGTGGCCGGGTAGTTCGAGAGGCCGCCCAGCCCCTCGATCAGGGCTTCCTTGATGAACTGCGGCGTCGGGTGCTTGGGTTCCCCGATGCCGAAACTGACGGCCTTGTAAGCGCTGGCGGGCGTGATGTCCGCCACCAGCGACTTCAAGCGTTCAAAGGGATAGGGCTGGAGCTTGTCGAGTAATGGGTTCACGGGTTCAAGAGAATTCAAACAGACTCAGGGCTAGGGTTCGCGATGCCATTCAAGGCAACTTTCGAGGCCGCTGGGCGAGACTTGCAACGCGCTGGCACGCTGCGCCGCGGCGCGTTTTCCGGGGCCGGTCTTGCGAAAGGCGGCCCACACATGGGCTTGTGCTTATCCGCGACATCACACGATGGGGTTCTCGGACGCACGCAAGAATGGCAAGATCGGCGAAGCGAAAATTATACCGTTACGGCGCGCTCAAAGCGCGAGCGCCGGATAATTCAGTACATTCCGAGGCGCCAATGAGGCAAGCCTGCGGAGTATCTCAGGTTTTTCAGGAGTCAACAGTATGACCGTAGCCGGCAACGGCGCGCACGGCCCGTCGTCGGCGTCGACGTCGACGCCCGGCGCTTTGTTGCGTGCCAGGGCGGCGCCCGCGTTGGCCATCCTCATGGGTTCGTCGGTATGGGGGCTGGCCTGGTATCCCTACCGCGTGCTTGCCGAGTGGGGCGTGACGGCGGTCGCGGCGCAGATTTGTACCGCGAGCGTCGCGCTGCTGCTGCTTACCGTGGTGTATCGCCGCTCGCTCGGCACGCTACGCTGGTCGTGGCTGCTCGTTGGGGTGGCGTTCGCCGGCGGCACGACCAACGTGGCGTTTGTCTGGGGCACGACGCACGGTCACGTCATGCGTGTGCTGCTGCTTTTCTATCTGACGCCGGTCTGGACGGCACTTTTCGCGCACGGGTTGCTCGGCGAGCGCGTTGGGGGGCGCGGTGCGGCGTTGATTGCGTTGGCGCTTGGCGGGGCGGCGCTGATGCTCTGGTCGCCCGCATTGGGGTGGCCGGTGCCGAACAACCCCGGCGAATGGGCTGGCGCGTTGGCCGGCGCCGCCTTCGCGCTCAACAACGTGTTGCTGCGGCGTGTCAGTCAGGCGATGCCCGACGTTCGCGCGGAAATGCGCAGTTGGACACTCTATCTGGGCTGCGTGGTCGGCGGGCTGCTGGTGCTGCCGCTCGACGGCGGGGCGCAAGCGGGACGCGCCGCCGTCTCGGCGCTCGCCTCGGGCGCGGCGACGGCCGCGGTTGCGCTCGCCTTGGGCTGCGCGTTTGCCGTGACGAACGTCATCGTCCAGTTCGGTCTGGCGCGGGTGCCGGCCAACCAGGGCGCGCTGATCATGCTTTTCGAGATCGTGGTGGCGGCGATTTCGTCCTGGTGGCTGGCCCGCGAGGGGCTGGGCGGGCGAGAAATCGCCGGCGGGCTGTGCATTGTGGCGGCGGGTGTGCTGTCCGGAATTTTGCCGGATTCGCGACGTTGTAAATCCGCGACGGCGGGGGATGCGATGGTATGATGCGTACCGATGTTATATCGATGTAAGCGGCCCGTGCGCGCCAGCGTGCGCGGGGTCCGACAGGACCAGCTAAGCGCGTCTGCGTCTTTCCCATCATTCAATGACCGATAAAGCGAACCTGCCGTGCGTCTGACCTCCATCAAACTCGCGGGCTTCAAATCCTTCGTCGATCCGACGAACTTCGCGGTGCCCGGCCAACTGGTCGGGATCGTCGGCCCGAACGGGTGCGGCAAATCCAACATCATCGACGCCGTGCGCTGGGTGTTGGGCGAGTCGCGTGCCTCGGAGCTGCGTGGCGAGTCGATGCAGGACGTGATTTTCAACGGCTCGACCGCCCGCAAGCAGGCGAGCCGCGCCAGTGTCGAACTCGTCTTCGACAACAGTGCCGGGCGTGCCGCCGGGCAGTGGAGCCAGTACGCCGAAATCGCCGTCAAGCGCGTGCTCACGCGCGATGGCACCTCCAGCTACTACATCAACAATCTGCCGGCCCGTCGCCGCGATATTCAGGACATCTTCCTCGGCACCGGACTTGGCCCGCGCGCTTACGCCATCATCGGGCAAGGGATGATCTCGCGCATCATCGAGGCCAAGCCGGAAGAGTTGCGCGTGTTCCTCGAGGAGGCGGCAGGTGTTTCCAAGTACAAGGAACGTCGCCGCGAGACCGAGAACCGTTTGCAAGATACGCGGGAGAACCTGACGCGCGTCGAAGATATCCTGCGCGAACTCGGCACGAATCTCGAGAAGCTCGAATCGCAGGCCGTGGTGGCCCAGCGATTCAAGGACTTGCAGCGCGACGGCGAAGAAAAGCAGCAGTTGTTGTGGTTGTTGCGCAAGAACGAAGCCCAGAACGAACAAGAGCGTCAGCAGCGCGCTATCGAGTCGGCACAGGTCGATCTTGAAGCGCAGATGGCGCGTCTGCGGGGTTCGGAATCCGATCTCGAAACGCTGCGCGCCGCTCACTACACGGCGACCGACGCGGTGCAGGCCGCGCAAAGCGCGATGTACGAGGCGAATTCCGAAGTCAGCCGGCTCGAAGCCGAGATCCGCTACGTTGTCGAGTCGCGCAATCGTGTTCAGGCCCAACTGGCGGCGCTGACTTCGCAGCGCGAGCAGTGGCAGGCCCGTTCGGCGCAATCGGAAGAAGCACTCGCGCTCGCCGAAGACGAACTCATCGTCGCTGAAGAGCGTGCCGCCACTGCGCAGGACCAGGCGGCCGATCAGAACGACGCACTGCCAGCGCTCGAAGCCGGCTGGCGCGAAGCGCAGAATCTGCTTAACGAGCAACGCAGCGAGATCGCGCAGGTCGAGCAGAATCTGAAACTCGAAGCGGCGCATCAACGCAATGCCGATCAGGCGTTGCAGCAGTTGCAGCAACGTCAGGAGCGTTTGCAAGGTGAGGCGCGCGGGCTCGACAAGCCCGACGAAGCCGAACTCGAAATGCAGCGCGCCGACCTCGCCGAACATCAGGCGATGCTCGAAGACGCGCAAGCCGAGCTTGCCGACGCGCAGGAACGGCTGCCACGACTGGAAGCCGAGCGTACCGAGGCACAGGCCCGGGTGCAGTCCGAAGCCGCGACGATCGCGCAGCTCGAAGCGCGTCTCACGGCGCTCAAGCAGCTCCAGGAGAGCGTGCAGACCGAAGGCAAGGTGCAGCCGTGGCTCGACAAGCACGAGCTGGCGCAGCTGCCGCGTCTCTGGAAGAAGCTGCACATCGAGCCGGGCTGGGAAAACGCGCTCGAATCGGTGCTGCGCGAGCGTCTTGCCGCACTGGAAATCAGCAATCTCGACTGGGTGAAGGCGTTTGCGAGCGATGCGCCGCCGGCCAAGCTGGCGTTCTATTCGCCGCCACCAGCCGCGCGCGCGCTCGACGTACCGGCGTCGCTGCGCCCGCTGCTCGCGTTGCTGCGAATCGACGATCCGGGCCTTCGTGCCGTGCTGCAGGAATGGCTCGGACAGGTGTTCGTTGCCGACGATCTTACGCAGGCGATGGTCATCCGGGCGCAGCTACCGGAAGGCGCTTCGATTGTCGTCAAGGCGGGGCACCAGGTCACGCGTGTGGGCGTGCAGCTCTATGCCGCCGACTCCGAGCAGGCCGGTCTGCTGGCCCGTCAGCAGGAAATCGAGAATCTGGGCAAGCAATTGCGCGCGCAGGCGCTCTTGTCGGAAGAAGCCAAGTCTGCCGCCGTGCGCGCGGAGGCTGCCTACAGTCAGGCAGCGCAGTCGCTGGCCGAGGTGCGCGGGCGTGCAGAGCGCGCCACCCAGCGTGTACATGCGCTGCAGATGGACGTGCTCAAGCTTACGCAAGCGTACGAGCGCTACAACGCGCGCAGCACGCAAATCGACGAAGAGCTGCGTGAGATTGCCGCGCAGATCGAGGAACAACTGGCGTTGCGTGCCGAATCGGAGGCGAACTTCGAGCAGAGCGACGCGCGTTTGGCCGAATTGCAGGCAACCTTCGAAGACGGCCAGCTCGAATTCGAAACACTCGACAGTCAGCTCTCGGACGCCCGCAACCGGGCGCGCGAGCTTGAGCGTCTGGCGCAGGAAGCCGCGTACGGACAGAAGGGCATTTCAAGCAAGATCGACGAGCACCGCCGCAGCATTCAGACGGCGCTCGAGCAAGCGGAGCGTCTGGTGGTGTCGATCGAGCAGGCGCAGGCCGAACTCGCACAGATCACCGAACAGACGGTCGAAAACGGTTTGCAGGATGCGCTCGGGCTGCGTGCGGAGAAGGAAGAGATTCTGGGCGCCGCACGTATCGAACTCGATGCACTGACCCAAAAGTTGCGTCAGAGCGACGAAGAGCGGCTCGCTGCAGAGCGCGGGCTGCAGCCGCTGCGCGAGCGCATCACCGAGTTGCAGTTGAAGGAGCAGGCTGCACGCCTGAACCGCGAGCAGTTCGTCGAACAATTGGCGACGGCCGAGGTCGACGAGGAGGCACTCTCCGCGAAGCTGACGCCGGATATGAAGCCGTCGTATCTGCAAGGCGAAGTCACGCGCATCAACAATTCGATCAACGCGTTAGGCCCGGTCAACATGGCCGCGCTCGAGGAACTGGAGACGGCGCGTGAGCGCAAGGTCTTCCTCGACGCGCAGTCGGCCGATCTGAACGACGCCATCGACACGCTCGAAGGCGCGATTCGCAAGATCGACGAAGAAACGCGCGTGATGCTGCAAGGCACGTTCGACGAAGTGAATAAGCATTTCGGCGAACTTTTCCCGATGCTGTTCGGCGGCGGGCAAGCGAAGCTCATCATGACCGGCGACGAAATTCTCGACGCCGGCGTGCAAGTCATGGCGCAACCCCCGGGCAAGAAGAACTCGACGATTCATCTGCTGTCGGGGGGAGAGAAGGCGCTCACGGCCATCGCACTGGTGTTCGGGATGTTCCAGCTCAACCCGGCGCCGTTCTGTTTGCTCGACGAGGTGGATGCACCGCTCGACGACGCCAACACCGAGCGCTACGCCAAGATGGTGGCGCGCATGTCGGACCGAACCCAATTCGTATTTATTTCGCATAACAAAATCGCGATGGAAATGGCCAATCAGCTCATCGGCGTCACCATGCAGGAGCAGGGGGTGTCGCGGATCGTGGCGGTGGACATGGAGTCTGCGATCAATCTGGCCGAGATCAACTGACCCCGCGCCGAAGATGGAGAAGAGAGAGGAACGCCGCGCATGAATGATCTGCAGCTTAGCTTGATCGCCGCAGGGGTTGTGGTACTGCTGGGGGTGGTGGCCTATAACGCCTGGCAGGGCAGCAAGGCACGCGCGCGCATACCGCGTCGCATGCCGGTCGACGGTGCAGGCATAGACGCGACCGCCGGGATGCCCGACGCCGCCGACGACGATGACCGGCCGTTCATTGAGCCTACGCTTTCGCCGCCTCGCGTTCCTGCGCACTCGGGTGAGCGCCGCGAGCCGACGCTGGGCCCGGCCGCAGTATCGAGCGCATCGGTTCAGGACGCCTTCGCAATCAACGAAGATGCCTGGGATGCGCCGCCTGCCACGCGCAAGCGCGCGGTGCAGGACGAATCCGACCCGACGGCTGAAGCCGGCCGGCCCGTCGCTGCAACGGGCGAATCGACGACCGTGGCCGACGCCGCACATCAAGATCACGACGCGCAGGCGCGCGATACCGAGCAAGCGGCTGCGGCGAGCATGGTTGCCCGTTTCGATGCAGAGCTTGCTGCCGACGACACCGTCGATGCCGCCGCCGCCGGTGCGGCCGCCGCTGCGGCCAGCGCACCGGGGCCCGAACCCGCTGCGAGCGCTGAGGGCGTAGCGGCTGCGTCCGCTCACGAGATGGGGGCAGGCGTTGCGCAGGCAACCTCGGGTGCGGCCGTCGCGCCGGTTGCTGCAGCCCGCCCGGCCGTGCCGAGCGGTCCGCCGCCGATCATCGACGAGCGCATCGACTGCGTCGTCGAACTGCCATTGGCGAGCGTCGTGGCGGCCGAGCGTCTGATGCCGTTGACGGTGCGCATGCGCCGTGCGGGCAGCAAAGCGGTCAATGTCGAAGGCCGTGCCGACGAGTCGTCGCCGTGGGAGTTGATTCGTGCCGGCGGACGTTATCACCAGTTGCGCATTGCCGTGCAGTTGGCGAACCGCGCCGGTGCCTTGAACGAAGTCGAATTCTCGGAGTTTTCGAACCTCGTGCAGACGCTCGCCGACGCGGTCGATGCGCTGCCCGAACTGCCCGACATGATGGAGACGGTAGCCCGCGCTCGCGAACTCGACAGCTTTGCCGCGCAATGCGACGCGCAACTGTCGGTCAACGTGCTCTCGGATGGTGCGCCGTGGTCGGCGAACTACGTTCAGGCGGTCGCAACGCAGGACGGTATGCTGCTCTCGCGCGACGGCATGCGCTTCGTCAAGCTCGATGTGCGCCAGAATCCGGTGTTCATGCTGCAGTTTGGCGACACCAACTTCCTGCGCGACGATTTGACCTACAAGGGCGGCGATCTGATTACGATGCTGCTCGATGTGCCGGTGGCAGACGAAGACCTGCTGCCGTTCCGCCTGATGTGCGACTACGCGCGCTCGATCGGGCAGCGCATCGGCGGGCGCGTGGTGGACGATCAGCGCCGGCCGCTTTCGGATGCTGCGCTGCAAAACGTCGACACCCAGTTGCTCAAGCTCTACGAACGTCTCGAAGCGCGGAATCTGCCGGCAGGCTCACCCGTGACGCGCCGTCTGTTCAGCCAGTAACGCCGAGGCGATGCGCAGCGGCCGCGCCGCTGTCGCATGCCGCGTTCGACGCACGCCGTTCACCGTCGGGTGAGCGGCGTTTTTATTCCGATGAATGTAGGCTTTCGGCGACGCGCAGGGTGCGTATGTCGAAGGCATAATGTTCTGACTTCTCGTATTCCGAGTCTCCTCGCATGTCGCAAACTTCTGTTCCGGGGCAGGGTGCAAACGCCCCTGCGGTTACCGACGCAACGGCCGCCGCGCAGCGCGCTGCGGCGTTGCGCGTCGAGTTGACGCGTCACAATCGCGCCTATTACGAAGCGGATGCGCCGCTGATTCCCGATGCCGAGTACGACCGCCTGTTCAGCGAACTGGTAGCGCTCGAGGCTGCGTATCCGGGACTGCAGCGTCCCGACTCGCCTACGCAGCGCGTGGGTGGCAAACCGGTGGAGGGTTTCGCACCGGTCGTGCATCGCGTGCCGATGCTCTCTCTGAACAACGGCTTTACCGACGAAGACGTCGAAGCGTTCGATCGTCGCGTGTCGGACGGGCTGCGCGATGGCGATACGCCGGCGGCGGGGGATCTGTTCGGGGCGCCGGTCGAGTATGCGGCCGAGTTGAAGTTCGACGGGCTGGCCATTGCCTTGCGCTACGAGCATGGCGTACTCGTGCAGGCGGCGACGCGTGGCGACGGCACGACGGGTGAAGACGTCACCGCGAACATCCGCACGATCAGGAAAATTCCACTGAGCCTTGCGACCGGCAACCCGCCTGAGGTGCTTGAGGTGCGTGGGGAGGTACTGATGTTCCGTGCCGACTTCGACAAGCTCAACCGGGCTCAGGAGGCTGCGGGCGAAAAGGTATTCGTCAATCCGCGCAATGCGGCAGCGGGCAGCCTGCGGCAGCTCGATTCGAAGATCACGGCGAAGCGTTCACTGTCGTTTTTTGCGTATGGCGTGGGCGAATTGGTGGGGGTGCCGATGCCGCAGACGCACTCGGCGTTGCTCGACTGGTATGTCACGCTCGGCATTCCCGTCAACGACCGGCGCAAAGTCGTGCAGGGCGCGGCCGGACTGTTGGCGTTCTACCGCGAGGTGGGCGAGGCGCGCGAGGCGCTGCCCTATGACATCGACGGTGTGGTCTACAAGGTCAACCGGCGCGACGAGCAGGATCGCCTCGGGTTCGTCTCGCGCGCCCCGCGCTTCGCGCTGGCGCACAAGTTTCCGGCGCAGGAAGCGCTGACGACATTGCTGGACATCGAAGTGCAGGTGGGGCGAACCGGGGCGATTACGCCGGTGGCGCGGCTCGCGCCCGTGTTTGTCGGCGGGGCGACGGTCACCAATGCCACGCTGCACAACGAGGACGAGATTCGCCGCAAGGACGTGATGATCGGCGATACGGTGATCGTGCGCCGTGCGGGCGATGTGATTCCGGAAGTCGTCGGGTCGGTGCTCGAGCGCCGTCCTGCCGACGCGCGGGCGTTTGTGATGCCGACGGCCTGTCCGGTGTGCGGTTCGGCCATCGAGAAGTTGCCCGACGAGGTGATCGCACGATGCACGGGCGGATTGATATGCGCGGCGCAGCGCAAGCAGGCGTTGTTGCACTTCGCCCAGCGCCGGGCGCTCGATATCGAGGGGCTGGGCGACAAGCTCGTGGAGCAGCTTGTCGACCAGCAGATCATCCGGACGCCGGCAGATCTGTTCAAACTGGGGGTTGCGAAGCTCGCGGCGCTTGACCGGATGGCCGACAAGTCGGCGTCCAATCTGGTGGCGGCGATCGACACGGCGCGTCACACGACGCTGGCACGGTTCATCTTCGCGTTGGGTATTCGGCATGTGGGCGAGGCGACGGCGAAGGACCTCGCGCGCCATTTTGGCAAGCTCGACAACGTCATGACGGCCAGTGTCGAGGCACTGCTGGCCGTGCCGGATGTCGGACCGATTGTGGCCCAGTCCATCGCCAATTTCTTTGGCGAGCCTCATAATGTCGAGGTCATCGAGCAGTTGCGGGCGGCGGGCGTGACCTGGCCCGAGTCGGAACCGGCGACGGCGGCACCGCTGCCGTTGGCGGGCAAGACGTTCGTGCTCACGGGCACGCTTCCGACGCTCGCGCGCGAGGAGGCGAAGGCCATGCTCGAAGCGCTGGGGGCGAAGGTTGCCGGCTCGGTCTCTGCGAAAACCGACTATGTCGTGGCGGGGGCAGAGGCGGGGAGCAAGTTGGCGAAGGCCGAGGCACTGGGTGTGCCCGTGCTGGACGAAGATGCTATGCGGGCGATGTTGGCCGCGTTTTGATGGGAGGATCCAATCGATGATTCGCGACATCCTGAAGATGGGTGATCCGCACCTGCTGCGCATCGCCAAACCCGTGGAGCATTTCGATACGGCCGAGCTGCGTGAGCTCGTCACCGATATGTTCGACACCATGAGGCATGCGAACGGCGCAGGACTTGCCGCTCCGCAGATCGGCGTCGATCTGCAGGTGGTGATCTTCGGCTTCGAGCATAACGAGCGCTATCCAGACGCGCCCGAAGTCCCTGAGACGGTGCTGATCAATCCCGTCATCACGCCGCTGACGCAGGACATGGAAGAGGGCTGGGAGGGTTGCCTGTCGGTGCCGGGGCTGCGCGGCATGGTCAATCGCTATTCCATGCTGCGCTACCAAGGGTTCGATCAATATGGCAGTGCGATCGACCGCGTGGCCGAGGGGTTTCATGCCCGGGTCGTTCAGCATGAATGCGACCATCTGATCGGCAAGCTCTATCCGATGCGAATTACCGACTTCAGCAAGTTCGGTTTCACCGAGGTTCTCTTCCCCGGTCTCGATCCTAAGCGCGACGACTGAAGCGCAACCCGATCGGCGGGAATCATCGGTCGGCGCAAGTCGGCATGCGCATGCACAAGCCCGCCTCGATAGCGGGCTTGTTCACGCTTGGCGCGGCCGACTCAGAATCCCTCGCCCGCGCGCAGGTAACGCCACTCACCGACGGGCAGATTGCCCAGCGCGATGCGGCCCATGCGTACGCGCTTGAGGCCGGTCACGTGCAGGCCGACCAGTTCGCACATCCGGCGGATCTGGCGCTTTTTGCCTTCCTTGAGCACGAAACGCAGCTGCTCCGGGTTCTGCCACTCCACCTGCGCGGGCTTGAGCGGTTGATCGTCGAGTTCCAGGCCATGACGCAACAGGGCCAGACGCTCGGCCGGGAAGTGTGCCTGGACGTCTTGCGAATGCTCGTTGTACGAGACGCGCACGAGGTATTCCTTCTCAATGTCCGAGTCTTCGCCGATCAACTGCTTGGCGATGCGACCATCCTGCGTCAGGACGAGTAGGCCAGTCGAGTCGATGTCGAGGCGTCCGGCGGGGGCGAGGCTGCGCAGATGCAACGTGGAGAAGCGCACACCGGCATCGTCCTCCGCCCAATGATGTTCGCGCGTGACCAGCACGGCGGCGGGTTCATAACCGTCTTCGGCCTGGCCGGAGACGTAACCCATGGGTTTGTGCAGCAGGATCGTGACGCGATTGGCTTGCTCCTTGCGCGCGGCCTGCACGACCGTGATTTCTTGCGTCGGCAGGATCTTCGTGCCGAGTTCCGTCACGACCTTGCCGTCGACGCGAACCCATCCCTTGGCGATCCATTCATCCGCTTCGCGACGTGAGCACAGTCCTAGCTCGGACATGCGTTTGGACAGGCGCAGCGACCCGGCGGCGTCGTGGTGAACTTTGACGTCATCGTCGTCGTGCCTTACGCGAGGTGCGCGTGCGAGGCGGGGCTGCGGGGCGCGGTCGTCGGCGCCGCGTTTGGCCGGCCGGGCGAAGTCGCCACGGGCACCGGTGTCGGCGCTGCGCTGCGGGCGGTCCTGATCGAAGCGGCGCGGGGCGCGGTCGTCGGCGCCGCGTTTGGCCGGCCGGGCGAAGTCGCCACGGGCACCGGTGTCGGCGCTGCGCTGCGGGCGGTCCTGGTCGAAGCGGCGCGGGGCGCGGTCGTCAGTGCCGCGTTTGGCTGGCCGGGCGAAGTCGCCACGGGCACCGGTGTCGGCGCTGCGCTGCGGGCGGTCCTGGTCGAAGCGGCGCGGGGCGCGGTCGTCAGTGCCGCGTTTGGCCGGCCGGGCGAAGTCGCCACGGGCACCGGTGTCGGCGCTGCGCTGCGGGCGGTCCTGATCGAAGCGACGCGGCCGGTCATCGTCGAAGCGGCGCGGACGCGACTCGTCGGCAACGCGCGCCGGTCGTGCGCCAGCAACGCGCTCGCGTTGCCCACGCGCAGGCGGACGTTCGCCCGTCGGTCGCTTTTCGAACGGCTTTGCACCGGCTGCGGCGGGTTTGCGCGGCGCAGCGGCGCCACTGCCAGCAGGGCGACGTGCGCCTGCAGGCGATGCGTCCGCGTCCACCGGACGCGGACGTGCCGGCTTCGCGGCGGGCTTCTTTTTCACACCGCCCGCGTCGAGCATCGACGCCGGCACGGCTTTGGTCGGTCGGCGCATCGCGCCGGCCGAACGCACCGGAGCGCGAGTCTTGTCGAGAGTGCGGGGATGTTTGGCGCTCAGTTTGGTGCGCGGGGTATCGCTCATGATTCCAATGCTTCGAGTAATTCGGTCTCAACGGCGATTTGCAGGCGATTGTCCTGCAAACGGCTGCCGTCAAGCAGGAACGTGTCTTCGACACGCTCGCCGAGGGTGTTGATGCGGGCGGTGCGCACGCTCACGCCGTGACGCGCGAGCACGCGAGCGACCGCGTATAGCAGGCCGGTGCGGTCGTTAGCCGACACCGACAGCAGGTAGTACTGGCCGCGCTCGTCCGGGCGCAAGTCGACGCGCGGCGTGACCGGGAAGCTGCGAGAGCGCCGTGGCAGCCGGCCTTTGTTCGGCTCTGCCAGCGGCTCGGCGCGCGTGAGCAACGACACGAGTTCGCTCTCTACCAGATTGATGATGTCGCGGTAGCTTGTATCGAGGCCGGGATCCGTGAGAAGGAAGCTATCCAGTGCAAAGCCCTGGCTGGTCGTGTGCACCTTGGCGTCGAGAATCGACAATCCTTTGCGCTCGAAATAGCCGCAAATGCGAGCGAACAAATCGACCTGGTCTCGCACGTAGACCATCACCTGCAGCCCTTCGCCAATTGGCGAAGGCCTCGCCTTGACGATGGGGACAGCACTGTCGACGTGCCGCCACAGATGGCGCGTCTGCCATGCGACGTCTGCCGGATCGTTGCGCAGGAAGTATGCGACGTCCAGCGTGTTCCAAAGCGCCTCCTGCGCGCGCTCCGGTACGGTATACAGACGCAGCAGCCCGAGGGCCTCTTCCTTGCGTGTTTTCAGTTGCGAACGCGGATCGGGGTTGGCCCCGCCCAGCACCTGCAACGTCAATCGATAAAGGTCCTCGAGCAACTTGCCTTTCCACGCATTCCATACCTTCGGACTGGTGCCGCGAATATCGGCGACGGTCAGGAGATACAACGCCGTGAGGCGCCGCTCGTTCCCGACCTTCTCGGCAAAGCGTCGGATGACATCGGGATCGGTGGTGTCCTGCTTCTGCGCGACGGTACTCATCGTCAGATGTTCTCCCACCAGCCAGACGACCAGTTCCGTATCCTCCTTGTCGACGCCGTGTCGCGCGCAGAAACGTCGTGCGTCGGCCATGCCGAGGGTGGAGTGATCGCCCCCGCGGCCTTTCGCGATGTCATGGAAGAGGGCGGCGATCGTCAAGACCCACGGCCGGTCGAAATTTGCGATCAACTGGCTACAGAACGGATATTCGTGTGCATGCTCCGCCACGGCGAACCGGCGGATGTTGCGCACGACCATCAGGATGTGCTGGTCGACCGTGTACACATGGTACAGATCGTGCTGCATCTGTCCGACGACGCGGCGGAAGTTGATCAGGTACCGGCCGAGCACACTCGTTTGATTCATCAGCCGCAAGGCGTGGGTGATGCCCTGCGGTTGCTGGAGAATCGCGAGAAAAATACGTCGATTCTCAGGGTCGGCCCGCCACTGTGCGTTCATCAGCTCGCGCGCGTTGTACAGCGCGCGCAGCGTGCGCGCAGAGAGCCCTTTCACGCCCACAACCTGTTCGTACAGCAGGAACGTCTCGAGGATCGCGTTTGGGTGACGCTGGTACAACTCGTCGTCGACGATCTCGATCATTCCCTGCTTCTCGACGAACCGCTCGTTGATGACGCGCGTGACGCCGCTCGTCTGAGGGAACAGGCGCGCTTCGACGTTGAGCAGCAAGACGGTATTGAGCTGCGAGACCGCCTTGGCCGCCCAGTAATAACGCCGCATGAGCAGCTCACTGGCCCGCTTCGTGGTCGTGGCGTTGAAGCCCAGGCTCTGCGCCAGCGATGTCTGCAGATCGAACACGAGCACATCCTGACGCCGTCTCGCGAGCAAGTGCAGCCGCGCCCGCAACCCTTTCAGGAACTGCTCGTTACGGCGCAGTTCCTTGAGCTCGCGATCTGTGAGCAGGTCCCGCGCGAACAGTTCCGACCAGCTATTGCCGAGGCCCGCCGCCTTCGTCATCCATAGAATGACCTGCAGATCGCGCAGCCCACCCGGGCTTTCCTTGCAGTTCGGCTCGAGGCTATAGGGGGTGTCTTGATACTTGGCGTGACGCTGACGAATCTCCAACTGCTTGCTGCGAAAAAATGCGCGCGGATCGAGGTCGACCGAGAACCGTTGTTCGAATTCGTCGAAGAGTGCCTGGTTGCCGGTCAGAAGGCGCGCTTCGAGCAAACTTGTTTGCACGGTAACGTCGGCGTGCGCTTCGGTGATGCATTCGTCGACTGTACGAACCGATGAGCCGATCTCGAGCCCGATATCCCACAGAAAACCGATAAACGGCTCCACGTGCGACGTGAGCGCCGGCCCGTCGGCGTGGCGGTGCAGCAGCAGAATGTCGACATCCGAGTGCGGGTACAACTCGCCGCGCCCATAGCCGCCCACGGCGACGAGTGCAAGATCGTCGGGCATCTGGCACTCGGTCCACGCGTCGCGCATGGACTGATCGACGGCTTGGCACAAGCCATGCAGCAGCACGTCGATCTTGCCGTGCGCGGAAAAGCGTTCGACGAGTTCGGCCTTGCGTTCCTTGAGGGCCTGACGCAGTGGAGAAGGGGCGTGCGCACGCGCGTGCATGGCGGCTTCCTGGAGGTGAAAGTAACGAGTCAGGCCGGGCGGCCGCCTATGGGGCAGGCGGCCGGTCGATGATTGCTCAGGCTGCTGCGAACGACGCTACATACGACGAGCCGGGCGGCGGCGGCGGGGTCAGGGCGGAGCGCGTGAGCACCTCATGTCCGGTCTCGGTCACGAGAATGGTGTGCTCCCATTGCGCCGACAGGCTGCGATCGCGCGTCTTGACCGTCCACTGATCGGGCATCGTCCGAATCTCGCGCTTGCCCGCGTTGATCATCGGCTCGATGGTGAAGATCATGCCGGCCTGCAGTTCGAGCCCGGTGCCCTGTCGGCCGTAATGCAGAATCTGCGGATCTTCGTGGAACACCTGGCCGATCCCGTGGCCGCAGTATTCGCGCACCACGCTGTATCCCTGCGCTTCGGCATGCGCCTGAATCGCTTGGCCGATATCGCCCAGATGTGCGCCCGGGCGCACCTGGTTGATGCCGAGCCACATGCACTCATACGTCACCTGAGCCAGACGCTTTGCGAGGATGGAGCCTTCACCGACGATGAACATTCGGCTTGTGTCGCCAAAATAGCCATCCTTGATGACGGTGATGTCGATGTTCAGCGCGTCGCCGTTCTTGAGCGTCTTGTCGCCGGGAATGCCGTGGCAGATCACATCGTTGACCGAGATGCACGTGGCCTTGGGGTAGGGCGGATAGCCGGGGGGCTGATAGTTCAGCGGCGCCGGCACGGTGCCCTGCTCCTTGACCATATACTCGTGGCAGAGCCGGTCGAGTTCGCCGGTGGTGACGCCAGCGCGCACGTGCGGCGTGATGAAATCGAGCACTTCGCTGGCCAGCCGGCAGGCGACGCGCATCATTTCAATGTCGTGAGCATTCTTGAGGGTGATGGCCATTGTTGAATCGGGCAGATTGCGTAAACAGTGGCGCATTATCGCACCAATGGACGGTTTTCGCCCCGTCCGGCTTGGATTTCGGAGCGTTCCGGCGGTGAATTTCCGATGTTCCGATCGGGGAGCGGGACCGTGAGGCGAATTGGCCGCAATGCCGCGCAAGACGGGCGTTTCCGGTGTGTCATCGCAAGCGCACGAGTTGCTTGAGTGCTGGTGCCCTGCGATGCTATAATCTCGGGCTAAGTCGAGAACGAATTGTCAATAAGTCCAAGGGTTTTCCCTTGTGTTTCAACGGTTTTCGCCGGATTTTCGGGGTGTTCGCGCCCCAATGTGGTGCCGAATGGCGCTGCATCCGGTGACGTCCCGGGTGGCAATGCGAGTCATCGGCTTGGAAATTTTGAAATCGCGGGCCGGCGCACCCAGGGTGCCCGATGTTCGCAGGCGGGTCATGCAAAGCTGTGTGGCAGTCTGACGAAACGGGTACGGCAGCCGGTCTAAGACCTAACCCTCACGGAGAATCACATGTCTGTCACGATGCGTCAGATGCTGGAAGCGGGTGTCCATTTCGGTCACCAAACCCGTTTCTGGAACCCCAAGATGGCCCCCTATATCTTCGGCCATCGCAACAAGATTCACATCATCAACCTCGAAAAGACGTTGCCGATGTACCAGGACGCGCTGAAGTACGTGCGTCAACTGGCAGCAAACCGCGGCACGATCCTGTTCGTGGGCACCAAGCGTCAAGCGCGTGAGATCGTGGCGGAAGCCGCCGGGCGCGCCGGTATGCCTTACGTCAACAACCGTTGGCTGGGCGGCATGCTGACGAACTTCAAGACGCTGAAGTCGTCGATCAAGAAGCTCAAGGACATGGAGCAGGCGCTCGAAGCCGGCGAGCAAGAGCGCATGAGCAAGAAGGAAGCGCTGCTGTTCGATCGTGAAATGGCCAAGCTGCAGAAGTCGATTGGTGGCGTGAAGGAAATGGGCGGTATGCCCGACGCCATCTTCGTCGTCGACGTCGGCTACCACAAGATCGCGATCACCGAAGCCAACAAGCTGGGCATTCCGGTGATCGCCGTGGTCGATACGAACCACTCGCCGGAAGGTGTTGATTACGTCATCCCGGGTAACGACGATTCGAGCAAGGCTGTTGAGCTGTACGTGCAAGGCGTTGCCGACGCGATCCTCGAAGGCCGTGAAACCGCGGTCAAGGAAGTCGTGGAAGCCGTTCGCGGCGATGGCGACGAGTTCGTCGAAGTGAACGAAGAGGCGTAAGCGGCCACCGCTGCGTAACAAAAGGGGCTGCTGGTGGCGCCCCTTTTTTTTAGTCCGATTTTCCCGCGTCGGGTGCGCGGGGCGCCGGGGAGCGGGCAGTGCGGCCGTTCAGGCGCCATCCTCTCCCGACTGATTCGATATACAGGAGTAACGATATGCCGGCAATTACTGCAGCGATGGTGGGCGAACTGCGCGCCAAGACCGACGCGCCGATGATGGAGTGCAAGAAGGCGCTGACCGAAGCCGATGGCGACATGGTCCGTGCTGAAGAAATCCTGCGTGTCAAGCTGGGTAGCAAGGCCAGCAAGGCCGCTAGCCGTATCACGGCCGAAGGCGTGATCGCTGCCTACATCGACGGCGGCAACGGTGCCGTGGTCGAAATCAACTGCGAAACCGACTTCGTCTCGAAGAACGACGATTTCCTCAAATTTGCCAACGACGTGGCCAAGCTGGTGGCCGAGCAGGGCCCGGCCGACGTGGCTGCCCTGTCGGCGCTGCCGCTCGATGGCAAGACGGTGGATCAAGTGCGCGCCGACCTGATCGGCAAGATCGGCGAGAACATGACCATTCGCCGCTTCCAGCGCTATGCAACGTCGAGCAAGCTGGCCGCCTACCTGCACGGCACGCGTATCGGCGTGGTCGTCGAGTATGACGGTGCCGACGCCGAAGTTGGCAAGAATGTGGCCATGCACATTGCCGCCATGAAGCCGGTGGCCGTGTCGGGCGATCAAGTCGCGCCGGAACTGATCGAGAAGGAGCGCAAGGTCGCGGCCGAGAAGGCTGCCGAATCGGGCAAGCCGGCCGAGATCGTGGCGAAGATGGTGGAAGGCAGCGTGCAGAAATTCCTGAAGGAAGTCTCGCTGTTCAACCAGTCGTACGTGAAGGACGACAAGTCGACCGTCGAACAGATGCTCAAGGCCAACAACACCGCAGTCAAGGGCTTCACCATGTTCGTGGTCGGCGAAGGCATCGAGAAGAAGCAGGACGACTTCGCTGCCGAAGTGGCCGCTCAAGTGGCCGCCGCCAAGCAGTCGTAATTTGCGCAGTACCGTAGTATCCGGGGGCGGCGGTGCCGTCCCCGTTGTTTCATCCAGAATACCCCAACAGTGCCCGACCAGACTTCTTAAGGACCGCCATGTCTACTCCTTACAAACGCGTACTTCTCAAGCTCTCTGGTGAAGCCCTCATGGGTGACGATGCATTCGGCATCAATCGTGCGACCATCGAACGAATGGTGGGCGACATTGCCGAGGTCGTTCGCCTGGGCACGCAACTGGCCGTTGTGATCGGCGGTGGCAATATTTTCCGCGGTGTGGCTGGCGGTGCCGCCGGCATGGACCGCGCAACGGCTGACTACATGGGCATGCTGGCCACGATGATGAACGCCCTGGCGCTGCAGGACGCCATGCGTCATGCGGGTATCGAGGCGCGTGTGCAGTCCGCGCTGCGTATGGACCAGGTGGTCGAGCCGTACATCCGCCCGCGTGCGATTCGTCAGCTCGAAGAGGGGAAGGTCGTGATTTTCGCGGCCGGTACGGGTAACCCGTTCTTCACGACCGACACGGCGGCCGCGCTGCGCGGCTCGGAAGTCGGCGCCGAAGTGGTGCTCAAGGCGACCAAGGTCGATGGCGTGTACTCGGCCGACCCCAAAAAGGATCCCAACGCGGTAAAGTACTCGACCATCAGCTTCGACGAGGCTATCTCGAAGAACCTGCAGGTCATGGACGCGACCGCTTTTGCGCTGTGCCGCGATCAGAAAATGCCTGTGCGCGTTTTCTCGATTGTGAAGCCGGGCGCACTCAAACATGTCATTCTCGGCGAAGACGAGGGAACGCTCGTCCACGTTTGAGTTCAAATTGCGGCGTCGGCGTGCATTGGCGCGCCGACGCCGTATCATTTACGTTTTTGCGTAACAATTCAAGGTTTGGAGGTTGTCATGAGCGTTGCTGACATCAGAAAGAATGTCGAGCAGAAGATGAAAAGCTCGATCGAATCGTTCAAGAACAACCTGGCGAAGATTCGTACCGGTCGCGCGCATGCCGGCCTGCTCGATCACGTGCAGGTGGACTACTACGGCTCGATGGTGCCCATCTCCCAGGTCGCTAACGTGAACCTCGTGGATAGCCGCACGATCGGCGTGCAACCGTGGGAAAAGAAGATGGTCGGCGTGGTCGAGAAGGCCATCCGTGAGTCGGATCTGGGCCTGAACCCGGCCACGCAGGGCGATCTGATTCGCGTGCCGATGCCGATGCTGACCGAAGAGCGCCGTCGCGAACTGACCAAGCTGGTCAAGTCGGAAGGTGAGGCCGCTAAGGTGGCTGTGCGCAACCTGCGTCGTGATGCCAACGAGCAACTCAAGAAACTGGTCAAGGACAAGGAAGCGTCGGAAGACGACGAGCGCCGTGGCAGCGACGAGGTTCAGAAGCTCACGGACAAGTTTGTCGCCGAGATCGACGAACTGGTGAAGCAAAAGGATGCCGAGATCATGACGGTCTGAGCGCTTCGGCACTCACCGCAAGATCTCCGCTGACTTTCGCGCTCGACTTTCGCGCCGTACCTCAATGGGTTTTCTCAGTTCCACGCTCGTCGTTCCCGAAACAGCGAGCATTCCGCGCCACGTCGCCATCGTCATGGATGGCAACGGGCGTTGGGCTACCCGTCGTAAATTGCCTCGCGTTGCGGGGCATAAGCGCGGCGTCGATGCCGTGCGCGAAGCGGTGACCGCATGCGCCGAACTCGGCGTCGAATATCTCACGCTGTTCGCGTTCAGCTCCGAGAACTGGCGTCGACCGCAGGATGAGGTATCGACGCTGATGCAACTCTTCATCCTCGCGCTTGAGCGTGAAGTGGGGAAACTGCATAGCAACGGCATTCGCTTGCGCGTCATCGGCGCGCTCGAAGCGTTCGAGCCGCGCATTCAGGAGCTGGTCAGGCGCGCGGAAGCGCGCACGCAAGACAACAAGGGGCTTACGCTCACCATCGCCGCCAACTACGGTGGACGGTGGGACATTTTGCAGGCAGCGCAGAAACTCGCTGCCGCGCGGGTCGCCGAAGGCGGGGCCGCAGCGCTCGACACGTCGTTCACGGAAGACGATCTTGCGCCTTATCTGAGCATGGCATACGCGCCGGAGCCGGATCTTTTCATCCGCACGGGTGGCGATCAACGCATCAGTAATTTTCTGCTCTGGCAACTGGCGTACACTGAATTGTATTTCACCGAAGACTTCTGGCCGGACTTCAACGCCAGTACGCTCAAAAGGGCCGTCGCTGAGTTTCAACAGCGCGAGCGCCGTTTCGGCCGTACGAGCGCGCAAGTTCAGAACCCCTCGGGACAATCCGCCTGATGCTCAAGACACGCGTCATTACCGCTGTCGTACTTCTCGCCATTCTGCTGCCTGTGATCTTCGTCGGTACACCGTCGCAGTTCGCATTGCTCGCCGCCGCCATCGTGGCGGCCGCCGGCTGGGAATGGGGCCGTCTGGTCGGTCTGAACGCTACGGGCGCCATTTTCTACGGTGCGCTCGCACTGTTGGGCGTGGGCTTGACTTGGGCGGGCGGCTGGATGCTCTCGTCGATCTGGCTCAAGCCCGCCGCCATCTTCTGGGTGCTGGCGGGACCTTACACGCTTGCGCGCAAGCCCGCGACCAAGGGGGCATGGCGCGGCCTGTTGCTCGTTGCCGGCCCGGTGCTGCTGATTGCGGCCTGGCAAGCGCTGTGTCTCGCGCGCGAGCGTGGCGTGGCATTCCTTCTCTCGGTACTCGTGATTGTCTGGCTCGCTGACACGGGGGCCTATTTCGCCGGTCGGGCGTTCGGCCGGCGCAAGCTTGCACCGTCCATCAGTCCCGGAAAGTCCTGGGAAGGCGCCATCGGCGGATGGCTGCTGGTACTCGTGGCCGCTGCGGCGGTGCTGGCGAGCGGATTGCAGGCGCCGACCATCGTTTTCCATCTCGTCGGCAGACTGGGTCTGGCAGGCGGCGCATTGGCGCTGACGGTGCTGGTGGCGTTCTCGGTCGTGGGCGATCTGTTCGAATCTCAACTAAAACGGCAGGCCGGCGTGAAGGATTCCAGCGCACTGCTACCCGGCCACGGAGGCGTGCTCGACAGAATCGACGCGTTGCTCCCGGTGCTCCCGCTGGCTCTGCTCTTCGTCTGATCATGACGCAACGTCTCTCCATTCTCGGCTCCACCGGCTCCATCGGCGTTAGCACGCTCGATGTGGTGGGGCGTCATCCCGACCGGTTCTCAGTGTATGCGCTCTCGGCGCACCGAAATCTGGATCGGTTGTTCGAACAATGTGTCGTGCATCGACCGGCGGTTGCAGTGGTGGCCGATGCCGACGGCGCGCGCTTGCTTGCGGCGCGTCTGGCCGATGCGGATCTGAAGATTGATGTGACGTACGGTCCGCAGGCCCTGGTCGAGATCGCGCAAGCGACCGAGGTCACGACGGTCGTCGCAGCGATCGTCGGCGCCGCAGGGCTCCCGTCGACGCTGGCGGCGGCGCGCGCCGGCAAACGCGTGCTTCTCGCGAACAAGGAATCGCTGGTGCTCTCCGGGGCCTTGTTCATGGCGACGGCCGAGCGCGCAGGCGCCACGCTGCTGCCGCTCGACAGTGAGCACAACGCGATCTTTCAATGCCTGCCGCAAGTGGCTGGCGAACATCGTGTTTCAACGCGCGGTGTCGATAAGCTGGTGTTGACCGCATCGGGTGGCCCGTTCCGCGAGCGCGATCTGGCATCGCTCGAGAACGTAACGCCCAACGAGGCGTGCGCGCATCCGAATTGGGTCATGGGCCGAAAGATTTCGGTCGACTCCGCCAGCATGATGAACAAGGGCCTCGAGGTCATCGAGGCGCATTGGCTATTCAATGTGCCGCCCGAGAGGATCGAAGTCCTGATCCATCCGCAGAGCGTGATTCACTCGATGGTGACGTATGCTGACGGCTCGACGCTGGCGCAACTCGGCAATCCCGACATGCGCACGCCGATCGCGCACGCGCTTTCGTTCCCGGATCGCGTGACGTCGGGCGTTGCCGGGCTGAACCTCACCGAGATCGGTAAGCTGACGTTCGAAGCACCGGATTTGCGCCGTTTTCCGTGCCTGCGTCTGGCGTTCGACGCGCTGCATCGGGGGGGCACCGCAGGTGCACTGCTCAATGCCGCCAACGAGATTGCCGTGGCGGCTTTCCTCGAACGACGCATTCGCTTTACGGCCATCGCCCAGGTGGTCGAGCGGGTCCTCGACGCGATCGCCGTCGGTGAGGCAACGTCGCTCGAGGTGGTGCTCGAGGCCGATCGTCGCGCGCGGGAACTGGCGGCGGGAATCGTCGCCAAAATGCCAGCCCCCGCGTTGTCGTGACGCCTAACTTTATGTCGTAACGTCTCCGGGGCCCGAATTCGCTCATGACTTTGCTGACCACGTTGCTTGCGTTTGCCGTCGCCATTGGCGTGCTGGTGGTATTCCATGAGTTGGGCCACTACTCGGTCGCGCGGATGTGCGGTGTCAAGGTTCTGCGATTCTCGGTCGGGTTCGGGGCGCCGTTGTTCAAGTGGACGATGGGCCGCGATCGTACCGAATGGACGGTTTGTGCGCTTCCGCTTGGCGGTTACGTCCGCATGCTCGACGAGCGTGACGAGACGCAGACCGTCGCGCCGGAAGAGCGGGCGAGGGCTTTCAACCGGCAGTCCGTCTACAAGCGTTTTGCCATCGTTGCGGCCGGTCCGGTCGCCAACTTCCTTCTTGCAATCGTGCTCTATGCGGGCTTGAACGTGGCCGGCGTGACCGAGCCCGTTGCGCGCATTGCGCCGCCGGCGGCCGGTACTTTGGCGGCTCGCGCGGGCATGTCTGGCGGCGAGCTGATCACCGGCGTTCGGGAGAACGGGAGCAGCTCGGACGAGGCCGTTGGCAACGAGGTACCCGTGCGATCCTGGGAAGACCTTCGTTGGCGGCTGGTCGACCCGATGATCGATGGGCAGCGTGTCACGTTGGTCACGCGCACTCGCGACGGTCGCGCGGAATACATGCTCGATGCGGCCGGACAACATTTCGATGCCGCGGCCGACGGCGAGCGCGACTTCATGCAGCGTCTCGGCCTGGTGCCCTCGGCGCGGGTCGTGGTGGGGCAGCTTCTGGCGGGAGGGGCCGCAGGGCCTGCCGGGTTGCGTGTCGGCGATGAGATCACGGCAGTCGACGGCAGCCCCATTGCGTCCGCCAAGGCGCTTGTGGACGCCGTGCGCGCCCATCCGGACAAGCCGATGACCCTCACCGTACGGCGTGACGGCACGCTGCGCGATGTGACACTGACGCCGAGCGCGGAGGTAGACCCCGCTGCGCCGGGCGGCGCGCGCGTGGGTAAAATCGGCGCAGCGCTGACCAGCCAGATCGACACGGTGAAGGTCCGGTATGGCCCGATCGACGCCCTGTCCAGGGGGGCGCAGCGTACGTGGGACGTGACGGCTTTCAGCGTGCGGATGTTCGGGAAGATGTTGACCGGGCAGGCGTCGCTCAAGAATCTGAGCGGGCCGGTGACGATTGCCGACTACGCGGGGCGTTCGGCCCGGCTCGGGCTGGATTATTTCGTCGCCTTTCTCGCCCTTGTCAGCATTAGCCTGGGCGTATTGAATCTGTTGCCGATTCCGGTTTTGGATGGTGGCTATCTGTTATATTATGCGGTCGAAGCGATGACCGGTCGGGTAATTTCCGAGCGGTGGCAGGGCGCACTGCAACGAGTGGGCATCGTTTGTATTCTCGCGCTTTCTGCCGTAGCACTTTTCAATGACCTGTCGAAGTTGCTGCACTAGACAGCGTCACGCGCCTGCCGTCGCAGGCAAATCCGAGTTTTTACGATTCAATTGTTTCTTGGGGAAGCAAGTTGTCGAATAAATACCACCTTGTTCCGAAGACCCTGGTGATTGCGGTTCTGGCGGCACACAGTTTCCTGGCGCGGGCCGTCGAGCCGTTCGTGGTCAAGGATATCCGAGTGGAGGGCTTGCAGCGCATCGAACCCGGCACGGTGTTCTCCTATCTGCCGGTCAAGCCAGGTGACAAGTTCAACGACGATAAGGGTACCGAAGCAATTCGGGCCCTTTATGCAACGGGCCTGTTCTCGGACGTCAGCGTTGAAGCGCAAGGCAACGTGCTGGTGGTGCACGTCAACGAGCGTCCCGCAATTGCGTCCATCGACTTCCTCGGCATCAAGGAATTCGACAAGGACGGTCTGAAAAAGGCGCTGCGCTCGGTCGGCCTGACCGAAGGCCGCTCCTTCGACCGGAACCTGCTCGACAAGTCGGAACAGGAACTCAAGCGTCAATACCTTACGCGCGGTTACTACGCTGCCGAGGTGAAGACGACGGTGACGCCGCTTGAGCGTAACCGGGTGGGTATTCAGTTCGCTGTGACCGAAGGACCGAAGGCCACGATCCAGCAGATCAACTTCGTCGGCAACAAGGCGTTCTCGTCGTCGGACCTGACGGCGGAGATGGAACTCGGCACGCCGAACTGGCTGTCCTGGTATTCGAAGAACGACCTGTACTCGAAGGACAAGCTCACGGGCGATCTGGAAAAACTGCGTTCGTTCTACCTGAATCGCGGCTATCTGGAATTCAACATCGACTCCACCGACGTCTCGATCACGCCGGACAAGGACCAGATGTTCCTGACGATCAACCTGCATGAAGGCGTTCCCTACAAGGTGTCGGACGTCAAGCTCACCGGCGAAATGCTGGGCAAGCAGGACGACATCCGCAAGCTGGTCCAACTGAAGGCGGGAGATACCTTCTCTGCGGCCAAGTTGCAGGCCAGCACGAAGGCCATTTCCGATCTGCTCGGCAACTACGGCTTCGCGTTCGCCAACGTGAATGCCCAGCCGACGATTGACCGCAACAACCACACGGTGGCGCTGACGCTCACGATCGAGCCGGGCCGTCGCGTGTACGTTCGCAAAATCAACATCGTGGGCAACTCGCGCACGCGTGACGAGGTGATTCGCCGCGAGATGCGCCAGCTCGAGAGTTCGTGGTACGACGCCGACCGCCTCAAGCTGTCGCAGGATCGTATCAACCGCCTGGGCTACTTCACCGACGTAAACGTGACGACCGAGCCGGTGCCGGGATCGAACGATCAGGTCGACCTTCAGGTGAAGGTGGAAGAGAAGCCGACGGGGACGATCAACGTCGGTGCGGGCTTCTCCTCGACCGACAAGGTGGTGTTGCAGGCCGGTGTCAGCCAGGACAACGTCTTCGGTTCGGGAACCTCGCTGTCGGTGAACGTGAATACCGGCAAGACCTACCGTACGTTGGCCGTCACACAGGTCGATCCGTACTTCACGGTCGACGGTGTTAGCCGAATCACGGATATTTTCTACCGCACGTATCAGCCGCTGCTGCTCACGAGCGACTCGGATTTCCGTATCAACACGCTGGGTGGCAACCTGAAGTTCGGTGTGCCGTTCTCGGAAGTCGATACGGTGTTCTTCGGTATCGGGTTCGAGCAGACGCGTCTGCACCTGACGAGCGACGGTACCACGCCGCAACGCTACATCGATTACGCCAACCAGTTCGGTTACGTCAGCAACAACTATCCGCTGACCATCGGCTGGTCGCGCGATTCGCGTGATAGCGCGCTGATCCCGAACCGCGGTCACTATCAGCAGGCGAACATCGAAATCGGCACGCCGATGGGGACGACGAAGTACATCCGTGCCTACTATCAGCACCAGTATTACTACCCGGTAAGCCGCGGCTTCACGCTGGCGCTCAATGGCGAAGTCGGCTACGGCCACGGTCTGGCCGGTCAGCCGTTCCCGATCTTCAAGAACTACTTCGCGGGCGGTATCGGTTCGGTACGTGGCTACGAGCCGAGTTCGCTGGGGCCGAAGGATACCAATGGCGAGCCTCTGGGCGGGGCGTCGAAGCTGATCGGCAACGTCGAGCTGACATTCCCGCTGCCGGGTACCGGATATGACCGTACGCTGCGCATCTTCACGTTCATGGACGGTGGTAACGTGTTTGACAACGGCCAAGCGATTACCTTGAATAACCTGCGCTATTCTTACGGTTTCGGCCTGTCGTGGATTTCACCGATTGGCCCGCTCAAGCTCTCGATGGGCTTCCCGCTCGTCAAGAAGCCAGGCGATCAGTATCAGAAATTCCAGTTCCAGGTGGGTACGTCGTTCTGATGACGGCGCATCGACCGGTTCCGAACGTTTCATCGTTGTAAAGGGGTAATACATTGAACGGTATCCGTAAGCATTGCCTTCGCGGCGTCGCCGCGGCGTTGCTGGCTGGCGCAGCCTTTGCTGCCATGGCTCAGGATGCGCGCATCGCCGCTGTCAATTCGGATCGCATCTTGCGCGATTCGGCACCGGCCAAGGCCGCACAAGCCAAGCTCGAAGCCGAGTTCTCCAAGCGGGACGCGGATCTGCAAGCGATGGCCCAACGTCTCAAGGCGATGTCGGACAAGCTCGACAAGGACAACCCGACGTTGTCCGACGCCGAGCGCGCCAAGCGTCAGCGCGATCTGGCTGCCGCCGACACCGAATTCCAACGCAAGCAGCGTGAGTTTCGCGAAGACCTGAATCAGCGTCGCAATGAGGAACTCGCTGCGGTGCTCGACCGCGCCAATCGCGTCATCAAACAGATTGCCGAAGCGGACAAGTACGACCTGATCGTGCAGGAAGCGGTCTACGTGAGTCCACGTATCGACATTACCGACAAGGTGCTCAAGACCCTGAACGCGAGTTCGGGTGGCGGCACCGGCGGCAAGTGACGCGCGCGCATTCCGTGCCGGGATCGCTGTCGGTTTCGCTCGCCCAGTTGGTCGCCCGCTTCGGTGGCGACCTCGTAGGGGACGCAGACGTCGTGGTGCAGGGTTTGGCACCGCTCGATCGTGCGGGTGCGAATCAGCTCGCGTTCCTGTCCAACCCGCTGTATCTCGCCGAAGTGCCCAACTCGGGCGCGGCGGCCGTGATTCTCTCCAAGAGCGACTTCGACAAGCTACCGTCGCATGAGGGGCGGGCGTGGATTATCGCGCCGAATCCTTATGCGTACTTCGCGCGTGTCGCACAGGTGTTTGCGCAGGCAGCGACACCGGTGCCCGCCGCCGGTATTCATCCGACTGCGGTTGTCGATCCGAGCGCCGTCGTGCCGGCGTCGTGCGTGATCGGTCCGAATGTGGTGATCGAGGCGGGCGCGCGTCTGGGTGAGCGGGTTCGACTGGTGGCGAACGTATTCATCGGGCGGGACACGACCCTGGGCGACGACGTGCTCGTCTACCCGAATGCCACGCTGTACCACACGAGCGTGATTGGTGCGCGGTGCGTGATTCACGCGGGCGCGGTAATCGGCTCGGACGGTTTCGGATTTGCACCGGATTTTTCTGCCGCTGGCGGCGAGTGGGTGAAGATTCCCCAGGTGGGGCGCGCGGTGATCGAGGATGACGTCGAAATCGGTGCATCGACCTCCATCGATCGGGGGGCGATGGCCGACACGGTGATCGAGCGCGGTTGCAAGATCGACAATCAGGTTCAGATCGCGCACAACGTGCGCGTTGGCGCCTATACGGTGATCGCGGCATGCACGGGCATTGCCGGCAGCAGCACCATCGGTAAATTCTGCATGCTGGGCGGCGCCGTGGGCGTGGCAGGGCATGTGACGATTGGCGACCGCGTCATCGTGACGGCCAAGTCGGGGGTCTCGAAGTCGATCCCTGGCCCAGGCACGTATACCAGCGCGTTTCCGGCCATCCCGAACGCGGAATGGAACAAAAACGCGGCCATCATGCGCAATCTGGACAAGATGCGTGATCGCGTGCGTCAACTTGAAGCGAAGGTCAAAGACCTGCAAGAAAAATGAGCGACACCACTATCAATATCGACATCCACAAGATCATGAAGCTGCTGCCGCATCGGTATCCGATGCTGATGGTGGACCGCGTGATCGGGCTGGAGCCGCACAAGAACATCAAGGTCATCAAGAACGTCACGATCAATGAGCCGTACTTCACGGGCCATTATCCGCAGCGTCCGGTGATGCCGGGGGTGCTGATCGTTGAAGCGCTGGCGCAGGCCGCTGCGCTCCTCACCTTCTCTGAAGAGAAGGTGCATGACGAGAATACGCTCTATTATTTCGTCGGTATCGAGAACGTTCGCTTCAAGCGTCCGGTCGAACCGGGCGACCAGCTCGTGCTCGATGTGGACTTCGTGAACGAGCGCCGAGGCTTCTACAAGTTCAAGGGCAAGGCGTTGGTAGACGGCAAGATCGCGGCGGAAGCCGAGTTCATGTGCATGGTCAAGAAGAACGGCGAATAACCGGAATTGAGACGCTCATGACGAACATTCACTCCACTGCAGTGGTCGATCCGAAGGCGCAATTGGCCGACGACGTCGTCGTTGGTCCTTACGCCATCGTCGGGCCGAACGTGACGATCGGTGCCGGTACGCAGATTCTTTCGCACACGGTTGTCGATGGCCATACGACCCTCGGCGAGGGCAACAAGATTGGCCCGTTCGCGTCGATCGGCGGCAATCCGCAAGATATGAAGTACGCTGGCGAGCCCACGAAGCTCGTCATCGGCGATCGCAACACGATCCGGGAATTCACGACCATTCACACCGGTACGGTGCAGGATGGCGGCCTGACCGGGGTTGGCAACGACAATTGGATCATGGCATACGTGCACATCGCGCACGATTGCCACGTAGGCAATCACACGGTCTTCTCGAGCAATGCCCAAATGGCCGGTCACGTCACCGTCGGCGACTGGGCGATCATCGGCGGCATGACCGGTGTGCATCAGTTCGTGCGGATCGGTGCGCACTCGATGATCGGGGGCGCGTCGGTGCTTGTGCAGGACGTGCCGCCGTTCGTCATTGCGTCGGGCGACCGTGCGGTGCCCTACGGCATCAACGTCGAAGGCCTGCGTCGCCGCAATTTTTCGGCCGATGCCATTACGGCGCTGCGTCATGCCTACAAGCTGCTCTACAAGAGCGGGCTGACGCTCGACGAAGCGAAGGTGCAGATCGAAGCCTTTGGCAATGCCGGTGCGCCGGACGTGTCCGACGCCGTGCGCGCGCTGCTCGACTTCCTCAACGCCAGCACGCGCGGTATCGTGCGCTGATCCATGCCGCCGACCCTTCCCGGTGCCGGCCAGCGAACCCTGGCGATGGTGGCCGGGGAGCTTTCCGGCGATCTCATTGCCGGCAACGTGCTTGCCGGTCTCAAACAGCATCTTCCCACTGACATCGCATATGCGGGCGTCGGTGGCCCGCATATGGCGGAAGAGGGTTTCGACGCCTACTGGCCGATCGATAAGCTCTCCGTCATGGGCTATGTCGAAGTCATCAAGCATCTGCGCGAAATTCTCTCGATTCGACGCCAACTTCGAGAGCGATGGCTCGCCGACAAGCCGTTGGCGTTTGTCGGCTTCGATGCGCCGGACTTCAATTTCGATCTCGAAATCAAGCTGCGTGAGGCGGGGATTCCCACGATTCATTTCGTGAGCCCGTCGATCTGGGCGTGGCGCGGTGGGCGTATCAAGAAGATCAAGCGGGCCGTCGATCATATGCTGTGTTTGTTCCCTTTCGAGCCGGAGATTTATCGCCGGGCGGGGATCGATGCAACGTTCGTCGGCCACCCGATGGCCGACAAGATTCCAATGGTGCCCGACGTGGCCGGCGCGCGCGCCAAGCTCGCACTTCAGGGCCACGGCCCGGTCGTTGCGGTCCTGCCGGGGAGCCGGACGTCGGAGGTGCAACGTCTTGCGCCGGTGTTTTTCGCCGCAATGCGCTTGCTTGCCAAGCGTGAGCCATCGATTCGCTTTGTGCTGCCCGCTGCGACCCCGCGCCTGCGCACGTTGATGCAGCCGATCGTGGACGCGCACGGCGATCTCAACCTGACCGTGATCGATGGTCGCGCCCCCCTCGCGCTGGAGGCCGCCGATAGCGTGCTGCTCGCCAGCGGTACCGCCACGTTGGAAGCCGCCCTCTACAAGAAGCCGATGGTCATTTCGTACAAGGTTCCCTGGTTGACGGCGCAGATCATGAAGCGCCAGGGATACTTGCCTTATGTCGGTTTGCCTAACATTTTGTCGGGCGAGTTCGTCGTGCCGGAGTTGCTGCAGCATTTCGCGACCCCGGACGCACTGGCAGATGCCGTCTGGAAGCAATTGACCGACCCGGCGTTGCGTGAGTCCTTGCAAGCGCGCTTCACGGCGATTCACGCGCAACTGCGCCAGAACACGGCCGCGCGTTCGGCTGAGGTGATCGAGCGCGTGCTGCGCGAGAA
>NZ_JAYRUC010000027.1:0-7229 GCF_041919235.1 Pandoraea sp. | reverse complement strand
GACGCGAAAGTGCGTCGTGCTGGGCGCGAGGCGACGGCGGGCGATGGCGTCGGGCCGGGGGCTTCCCGGTCGCGTACGCGCGCAGTCCGGGCAACGTTGCCGCAAATGGCGCTCGACCTGTTCGCCGATGTTGCCGCCGATCTCACATGTGGTGTGGACGAAGTGGGGCGCGGTCCGCTCGCGGGGCCGGTCGTGACGGCGGCCGTGATTCTCGATCCGGCGCGCCCGATCAAGGGGCTGGCCGATTCGAAGAAGTTGACGGCACCGCGTCGCGAGGCGCTCTACGAGGAGATCGTCGAGCGCTCGCTCGCCTATTGCATTGCCGAGGCGAGCGTGGCGGAGATCGACGCATTGAACATTCTCCACGCGACGATGCTCGCGATGCAGCGCGCTGTGAACGGCCTGTCGCGTGTGCCGGCGCTGGCGCTCATCGACGGCAATCGCTGCCCCGCGTTGCCCATGCGTGCAGAGGCAATCATCAAGGGCGATGACAAGGTGCCGGCGATTTCAGCGGCGTCGATTCTCGCGAAAGTCACGCGCGACCGCCAGTTGGTCGCCCTGCACGACGTCTTCCCGCAATACGGCTTCGACGAGCACGTCGGCTACGGCACGCCCCGTCATCTGGAGGCGTTGCGTCTGCACGGGCCGAGTCCGCATCATCGCCAGTCGTTTGCGCCGGTGCGCGAAGCGTTTGAAATCTTCGGTGCGCTCACCGTCCCTCGCGTGGGGACTTCGTCATGAAGCTCATCAGTTCCAAAGACAATCCGTTCTACAAGCGCCTGAAGCAATTGGCGCAGTCGAATCCGCAGCGACGCAAGCTCGGTCAGACGCTGCTCGAAGGCGTGCACCTGGCCGACGCTTATCTCGATGCGCTGGGGCAGCCGCTCGTTTGCGTGGCGGCGGAATCGGCATTGGAGAACGACGAAGTGGCGCAGATCTGGGCGCGGGTAGACGCCGATCGCCGCGTGTGTTTGCCGCATGCTCTGTTCGAGCCGCTGTCGACACTCGTCAATGGGGTGCCGCTGCTGTTTGTCGTCGCGATGCCGTCCGGGCATCTGCCGGCATCGCAAATAACGGACTGTGTCATCCTCGATGCGGTGCAGGATGCGGGGAACGTCGGTTCGATTCTGCGCAGCGCGTCGGCGGCCGGAGTGCGTGATGTGTATTGCATGTCGGGTACTGCGCTCGCCTGGTCGAGCAAGGTGCTGCGCGCCGGCATGGGCGCGCATTTCTCGCTGAACATCGTGGAGCACTGCACGCCAGACTCGCTCGCACCGCGTTTATCGGTGCCGTTGCTGGCAACGAGCTTGCAGGCAACGACGTCGCTGTACGAGCAGGATTTGCGGGCGCCCGTCGCATGGGTCTTCGGAAACGAAGGCGCCGGTGTGTCGCCACAATGGCTTGAGCGCGTGCAAACACCGATCCGTATCCCGCAGCCTGGCGGCATGGAATCGCTCAACGTGGCGGCTTGCGCCGCGATCTGCCTGTTCGAGGCGGTGCGCCAGCGACTCATCTGAGCCGGCGCGCGCAATGCCCGCCACGACCTCAACAAGAAGGGACGCGCGTGGCGTCCCTTCTTGCTTCCTGCATCTGGCGAGGTGCGTTGCGCACCGCAAACAACGGCGGCAAACGTCAGTACATGTCAGTACACGTCACGTTCCAGCTTGATTTCCTGCAGGATGGTCGTGGCGATTTCTTCGATCGACTTGTGCGTCGACGATAGCCACTTGATGCCTTCGCGGCGCATCATCGCCTCCGCTTCGTTGACCTCGTAACGACAGTTCTCCAGCGACGCATATTTGCTGCCGGGGCGACGTTCGTTGCGAATCTCCGAGAGGCGTTGTGGATCGATGGACAGCCCAAAGATCTTGTCTTTGTACCGATCGAGCGTGGAGGGTAGTTTTTCGCGCTCGAAGTCTTCCGGTATCAACGGATAGTTCGCGGCCTTGACGCCGTATTGCATGGCGAGATAGAGCGTCGTCGGCGTCTTGCCGCTACGTGACACGCCTACAAGGATCACGTCTGCGCTTTGCAGGTTCTTGTTGGATTGGCCGTCGTCGTGCGCCAGCGAGAAGTTCACGGCTTCGATCCGGTTCTTGTACGCTTCGCTGTCGGCATTCTGGTGGACGCGGCCGATGGCATGCATCGACTTGAGGCCCAGCTCCTGTTCCAGCGGTTCGATGAACGTCTGGAACATGTCGAGAATCACGCCCTGACAGTTGCGCAGGATCTCATTGGCGCGCGCGTCGACGAGCGTGCTGAAGATGATCGGGCGGATATTCTCGCTCCGATACATTTCATTGATCCGTTGCGCGGTTTCATAGGCTTTATCGACGGAATCCACGAACGGGACGCGGATCTGACGGAAACGCATCTCGAATTGCGCGAGGATGGAATGGGCGAACGTTTCGGCGGTAATCCCGGTGCCGTCGGACACGATGAAAACCGGACGCGCAGCGACGAGTTTGGCCGGCGCGTCGGGGGATGTCGGGGAATTTCCGGTAGGGTTGGCGTCGGTCATGCGCAGAATCGCAAAATGGTGCGTTGCACGGTAGAATAGCGGCAACTTGTTGGATAAGCAATTGCGCGACCATCGCACGCTGTCCGGTTTCCGGCCCGGCTGGCGGGGCATGACGGGGCATTCGGATGGTTCGATGCAGGTCGTCGGGCGTTGGCCCCTGGGACTCGACGCCGCCCATGTGCGATTTCTTATCCAACAGGTCGCTCGGCCCATGGCAGTTTTGGCCGATCGTCCGAAAATTTTTTTTTCTTACCTTTGGGGCTTTTATGACTAACGCAGCACACAACGGCGCCTACGTGGTGCCGTTTGAGCATCTGCGCATGACCGACGTCGAGTCGGTCGGCGGCAAGAATGCATCGCTTGGCGAAATGATCAGCCAACTGGCCGGCGCCGGCGTGCGCGTGCCGGGCGGTTTTGCCACAACGTCTTACGCATTCCGCGAGTTCCTCCAGCACAACAACCTGACTGAGCGTGTCGCCAAGCGCCTCGAGGGGCTTGACGTGGACAACGTCAAGGCGCTCGCGGAAGCCGGCGCCGAAATCCGTCAATGGATCGTCGACGCACCGCTGCAGCCGCAACTCGAGAAGGACATCCGCGAGCAGTTCGCACGCCTCACGGCCGACCAGCCGGATGCGTCGTTTGCCGTGCGCTCGTCGGCAACGGCTGAAGATCTGCCGGACGCCTCGTTCGCCGGTCAGCAGGAAAGCTATTTGAATGTCGTCGGTGTCGAAAGCGTGCTCGATCGCATGAAACATGTGTTCGCCTCGCTTTACAACGATCGTGCGATTTCGTATCGCGTACACAAGGGCTTCACGCACGCTGAAGTGGCACTGTCGGCGGGCGTTCAGCGCATGGTGCGCTCGGATTGCGGTGCCTCGGGCGTGATGTTTACGATCGACACGGAGTCGGGTTTTCAGGACGTCGTCTTCATCACGGCCAGCTATGGTCTGGGTGAGACGGTCGTGCAGGGTGCCGTGAACCCGGACGAGTTCTACGTCTTCAAGCCGACGCTCAAGGCCGGCAAGTATCCGATCATCCGCCGCACGCTGGGCTCGAAGCTCGTGAAGATGGAATTCACGCAGCCGGGCGAGCCGGGTCGCGTGAAGACGATCGACGTACCGATGGAGCTGCGCAACCGCTACTCGATCACCGACGACGATTGCGCCGAACTGGCCAAGTACGCGCTGATCATCGAGAAGCACTACGGTCGTCCGATGGACATCGAGTGGGGCAAGGACGGTCGCGACGGCAAGATCTACATTCTGCAGGCGCGTCCGGAAACGGTGAAGAGCCAGTCGGTCGGCAAGGTCGAGCAGCGCTTCAAGCTCAAGGGCGACGCACCGGTGCTGGCCACGGGGCGCGCCATCGGTCAGAAGATCGGTGCGGGTCCTGTGCGCGTGATCATGGATCCGAGCGAGATGGAGCGCGTGCAGCCGGGCGACGTGCTGGTGGCCGACATGACCGACCCGAACTGGGAGCCGGTGATGAAGCGTGCCTCGGCGATTGTGACGAACCGTGGTGGCCGCACCTGCCATGCGGCCATCATCGCGCGCGAACTGGGTGTGCCGGCCGTGGTGGGTTGCGGCGACGCGACCGACGTGCTCAAGGAAGGCGCGCTTGTGACCGTCTCGTGCGCCGAAGGCGACGAAGGCAAGATTTACGACGGTTTGCTCGAAACGGAAGTCACCGAGATTCAGCGCGGCGAAATGCCGAAGATCCCGGTGAAGATCATGATGAACGTTGGCAATCCCCAGCTCGCTTTCGACTTCGCGCAACTGCCGAACGAAGGTGTGGGCCTGGCGCGTCTGGAATTCATCATCAACAACAACATCGGTGTGCATCCGCGCGCGATTCTCGAGTACCCGAACATCGACGCCGACCTGAAGAAGGCGGTCGAGTCGGTGGCGCGCGGTCATGCGTCGCCGCGTGCGTTTTACGTCGACAAGCTGGCCGAAGGGATCGCCACGATTGCGGCGGCTTTCTACCCGAAGAGTGTGATCGTGCGCCTGTCGGACTTCAAGTCCAACGAGTACAAGAAGCTCGTCGGCGGTTCGCGTTACGAGCCGGATGAAGAGAACCCGATGCTGGGCTTCCGTGGCGCTTCGCGCTACATCTCGGAAGACTTCGCCGAAGCGTTCGAAATGGAATGCCGCGCGCTCAAGCGCGTGCGTGACGAAATGGGGCTGACCAACGTCGAGATCATGGTGCCGTTCGTGCGCACGCTCGGTCAGGCGAAGCGCGTGGTCGACATGCTGGCCGGCTTCGGTTTGAAGCGGGGCGAGAACGGTCTGAAGCTGGTGATGATGTGCGAAGTGCCGTCGAACGCCATTCTGGCCGACGAGTTCCTCGAGTACTTCGACGGCTTCTCGATCGGCTCGAACGATCTGACGCAGCTCACGCTGGGTCTGGACCGCGATTCGGGCATGGAACTGCTGGCGAAGGACTTCGACGAGCGCGATCCCGCGGTGAAGTTCATGCTGAGCCGTGCGATCAAGGCGTGCCTGTCCAAGGGTAAGTACGTCGGCATTTGCGGCCAGGGCCCGTCGGATCATCCGGATCTGGCCGTGTGGCTGGCGAAGGAGGGCATTGCGTCAATGTCGCTCAACCCGGACACGGTGATCGAAACGTGGCAGCAGCTTGCCACGTTGACCAAGTGATCGTTGCTCTGACGGCCATGATGGCGGCCTGAATTGAGGCACGTCCGAGTGGCAGCTCGGACGCTTCCGAAAAGCCCAAATCCCTTGTGGGGCGTGCGCTGATCGGTTGGTTTCATGCTATAAACCCCGGTATCACACCGGGGTTTTTTGCATCTGGGAGTTGCGATGGAACAGGCTTGGCTTTGGTTCGGCGTTGCCGGATTGACCGTGGTGCTGGAGCTGGCGAGTGGCACGTTCTATCTGTTGATGGTTGCGCTGGGTATGTCGGCCGGCGGCATTGCGGCGCTATTGCGCGCCGACTGGCCGTTGCAATGGGTGGCCGCCGCGGCGGTGGCGGGCGTGGCCGTGTGGTTGCTACGCCGCAGCCGGTTCGGCCAGCGTCGCATCAAGGTCGACGCGACGGCGGACCCCAACACCAACCTCGATATCGGACAGCGTCTGCGCGTGGAGGTTTGGCGCGCGGACGGTCAGGCGCGGGCGAAATATCGTGGTGCCGAGTGGGACGTCGAGCTTTTGCCGGGAGAGTCGCCCAGCGCGGGATGGTTCGTGATTTGTGAGATTCGCGGCAGCCGTCTGTACGTCGCCCATGAGGCGGGGTAGGGCGCCAAAGCGCGTGCCTGACCTTTTGCCTTGGTGTCGGTGCATTGCACGACCCGCGTTTGCGGGTGGCTGAGAACTTGCTCGCTGTCGTGGCGGGCGCTTCAGGGGGAAACATGTTATCCAACGTCGCGTTTATTATCTTCATCATTGCCGTGATCATCGCGGCGCGCTCGATCAAGATCGTGCCGCAGCAGCACGCCTGGGTGGTCGAGCGTCTGGGCAAGTATCACGCGACGCTCACGCCGGGGTTGTCGATCGTTGTGCCGTTCGTGGATCGCGTGGCCTACAAGCATCTGCTCAAGGAAGTGCCGCTCGACGTTCCGAGCCAGATCTGTATCACCAAGGACAACACGCAGTTGCAGGTTGACGGCATTCTGTATTTCCAGGTGACCGATCCGATGAAGGCATCGTACGGTTCGAGCAACTTCATCGTCGCCATCACGCAACTCGCGCAAACGACGCTGCGTAGCGTGATCGGTAAGCTCGAACTCGACACGACGTTCGAGGAGCGCGAGTTCATCAATCACAGCGTGGTGAATGCACTCGACGAGGCGGCGTCGAACTGGGGCGTGAAAGTGTTGCGATACGAAATCAAGGACCTTACGCCGCCCAAGGAAATCCTGCATGCGATGCAGGCGCAGATTACGGCTGAGCGTGAAAAGCGCGCGCTGATCGCGGCGTCGGAAGGAAAGCGACAAGAGCAGATCAACCTGGCGTCCGGCGCGAGGGAAGCTGCGATTCAGAAGTCGGAGGGGGAGCGCCAGGCGGCGATCAACCAGGCGCAGGGCGAAGCGTCGGCCATTCTGGCGGTGGCCGAGGCGAACGCGGAGGCGATCCACAAGATCGCGACGGCCATCCAGACGCAGGGCGGGATGGAGGCGGTCAACCTGAAGGTTGCGGAGCAGTACGTCGACGCTTTCAGCAAGATCGCCAGGACGAACAATACGTTGATCGTGCCGGGTAATCTGACGGATATGAGCGGCATGATTGCATCGGCGCTCAAGATCGTGCGCGGTACTGAGGGCGGGTCGACGGCGGGCGGCGACGGCGGCGTTGGCGGTTTCGGCAATTCGGGGACTCGGCGCTAACCTGACCTCGCAAAAGAAACGGCCCGTGAGGGCCGTTTCTTATGGGGCGGGGCGAATGCTGCTGTTGCGGCACAAGGCTGACGTGAATTAAGGTCGTTAAGCGCGTTAAGGGCGTTAAGGGCGTTAAGGGCGTTAAGGGCGTTAAGGGCGTTAAGGGCGTTAAGGGCGTTAAGGGCGTTAAGCGCGTTGAGCCCATTAAGCGCGCTGTGCGCGTTGTGCGCCCAAAGTGCCTCACGTGTAGAAGTTCAGACTTGATCTGACAGTAAGGCCTTGCCAAGAGGCGGGGTTACCCGTTTTGATAGAGGTGCGAATCTTCATCAAAACAGCGCGCAAGCGCCAAGGAGTAACCCCGTGAGTAGTCTC